>DAHUXX010000174.1 GCA_027306955.1 Acetobacteraceae bacterium
GCCATGTCTAGGCCGCCTTCGCCCGCGGTGGGATCGGCCGCGGCAGGCGTACGGGCAGGCCCGCCGTCGCCAGCGCCGCCTTCACCTCGGTAATCGTAAACGTACCGAAATGGAACACGCTCGCCGCCAGCAGGCCTGTGGCACCGGCGCGCGCGCCTTCGACGAAATGCTGCAGCCTGCCGACGCCGCCCGAGGCGATCACCGGGACGCGCACCCGCCCGCACACCGCGCGCAGCAGCTCGAGGTCGAAACCCTCCCCGGTCCCGTCCCGGTCCATGGAGGTGAGCAGGATCTCGCCGGCACCCCGCGCCGCGACCTCCTCGCACCAGGCGAGCGCGTCCCGCCCGCTGTCGCGCCGCCCGCCATGGGTGAAGACGTTCCACGCGCCAGGTCCGACACTCTTGGCATCCACCGCCACCACCACGCACTGGCTGCCGAATTTCTGCGCGGCCCTGCCCACCAGCTCCGGGTCCGCGACCGCGGCGGAGTTGATGCTGCACTTGTCGGCTCCGGCCAGCAGCAGCCTGCGCATGTCCTCGACGGCGCGGATGCCGCCGCCCACGGTGAGGGGCAGGAACACGCGCTGGGCCGTGCGCGCCACCACGTCGAGGATGGTGTCGCGGTTCTCGTGGCTCGCGGTGATGTCGAGGAAGGTGAGCTCGTCCGCGCCGGCCGCGTCGTAGATGGCAGCCTGCTCCACCGGGTCGCCGGCGTCGCGCAGCGAGACGAAGTTCACGCCCTTGACGACGCGACCGTCCCGCACGTCCAGGCAGGGAATGACACGCAGCTTCAGCACCAAGCGCACCTCCAAACGCGCTTCATGATCTCGGGCGGCGTGCCGATGCAAGCATCATCGTCGCATTGCGGCCCTGCGCCGTCGCGCTCGGAGGCGCCGCCCCTACTCCGCGTCCGGCTGCGCCGCGGGCGCGGCTGCCTGAAACGCCGGCAGCGCCTGGCAGGCGGCCTCCGCGCGCAGCAGCCTGGGGAAGGTGCCGAGATCGCAATTGTAGCGCCGGGCGTTGAACAGTTGCGGCACCAGGTAGACATCGGCGAGCGTCGGTGCCAAGCCGTAACAGAACGGTCCCTCGCCGGCCATCGCCTCCAGCGCCGGCAACGCGACGTCGATCCAGTGCCGGTACCAGGTGTCGATCGCTTCCTGGGACTGGCCCATCTCGCGCTTGAGGTATCGGAGCACGCGCAGGTTGCCGATCGGGTGGATGTCGCAGGCGATGGTCGCCGCGAAGGCTCGCACCTGCGCCCGCTGGACGGGATCGGCCGGCAGCAGCGCCGGGGTCGGATGCGTCTCCTCCAGCCATTCCAGGATCGCGAGCGACTGCGTCAGCACCGCGCCCTCGTCGGTCACCAACGCCGGCACCAGTCGCATCGGGCTGAGCGCCGCGTAATCCGGCTTGTGCTGCTGGCCGCCCTCGCGCAGCAGGTGGACAAAGGCGGGCTCCCAGGCGATCCCCTTCAGCTCCAGCGCGATCCGCACCCGATAGGCCGCCGAGGAGCGGAAATAGGTGTAAAGCCTCATGGCTTCGCCTCGGCCACGTCCCATCCCGTCTCCTGCGCCGCCGCGATCGCCTCGCGCAGAACCGTGATGGAACCGATATGGTTGGCCAGCAGCAGCACCAGCCGCGCGTCGAGCCGGCGCGACTGCTCCGGCGTGAGGTCGCGGTGCGCCTCCACCAGGCTCTGGAAGGCGAGGTCGGGGTCGTCGAGCCTCGGGCTCGTGTCGAGCGCGGTCATGCCACCCTCCCCAGGGCGCGGTTGCGTGCGCCTCTGATTGCGGCGGCATCGCATCGCCGCCAGCGCGCGGCGATGTGCTGGTCCGGCCGCAGCAGCACGGTGTCGCCGGCACCCGCGCCATAGCGTTGCGCGGCAACGCCCTCGGCCGGCACGTCGACGCGCTTCACGCCTGGTACCGGCTCGGGAGCGCCCTCGCCGAATACCAGCAGCGTGAACCCGTTGCGGTCGGTGCGGTCGAGCAGAAAGCCCTTGTCGAGCGGCGCGTCTGGTGCCGTGGCGCCGAGCGGCGCGCCTTCGGGCCACGGCGCCTCGTCCGGCGTCGAGAGCGGCGAATTTCGCAGCACCGCCGGGCGCGACAGTCGGCCGGAGTTCACCAGCGGCCGGGCGAAATCGTGGCGCGCCGCGAGTTCTAGCACCGCGTCGCGGTAGGCCCGCGCGGCCTCGCTCTTCGGCGTGATGAAATCGGTCGAACGCGCGGAATTCAGGATGTTCTCGTCCGCCGCCGGGATGCGCTCAGTGTCGTAGCTTTCGAGCAGCGTTGCCGGTGCCTCGGCGCGGAGCACCGCATCGAGCTTCCAGCCGAGATTGTCCGCATCCTGCACGCCGCCATTGCCGCCGCGGGCACCGAACGGGCTCACTTGGTGCGCCGCGTCGCCGAGAAAGATGGTACGCCCGTGGCGGAACTTCTCGATGCGCCGGCAGCGGAATGTGTAGATGCTCACCCATTCCAGCTCGAACGGAATCGCTGGCCCCAGCATCGCGCGCACCCGCGCGGCCACGCGCTCCGGCTCGCGTTCCGCCTCGGGGTCTGCGTCCCAGCCGAGCTGGAAATCGATCCGCCAGACATCGTCCGCCTGGCGGTGCAGCAGCACCGAGCCGCCGCGATGGAAGGGCGGTTCGAACCAGAAGCGTCGCTCGGGAGGGAAATCCGCGTGCATCACCACGTCGGCGATGAGAAACCGGTCGCGGAACACCTTGCCGACGAAGGCAAGGCCCAGCAGCTCGCGCACCAGGCTGCGCGCGCCGTCGCAGGCGAGCAGCCAGTCTGTGGTGAGCGAATAATTCCCCGCCGGCGTCTCGATCATCAGCGTGACGCCATCGGCGCCGTTCACGATGCCCGCGACCCGGTGTTTCCATCGCAGGTCGACCAGCCCCGTGGCGAGGCACGCCTCCACCAGCCAGTGCTCGACATAGTACTGCTGCAGGTTGACGAAAGCGGGATTGCGGTGCCCGCTCTCGGGTAGCAGGTCGAACCCGTAGACCTCGCGCTCGCCGAAGAACACCTTGCCGGTGTTCCACGTCGTACCTTTCTCGCGGATGGCAGCGCCGATCCCGAGCCGGTCGTAGATCTCGAGCGTTCGCTTGGCGAAACAGATGGCGCGGCTGCCGGTGCTCACCGTGTCGTCGTCGTCGAGCACCACCACGCGCTGACCGCGCCGCGCGAGATCGAGCGCCGCGGTCAGCCCCACCAGCCCGCCGCCCGCCACCACCACGCTGTGCCGGGCACCGTCGTCGATCGGCGGCCGGAAGGGATAGTGCGGCGGTTCGAACGCAGGCACGCCTACCTCGCGATCTCGCCGGAACGCACCGAGCCCTGCAGCGCGTGCCACATCTCGACATCGCGCTCCGCGGTCCAGATGCGCGGCCGGTCCAGCCCCTGTGCCTCGTCGTACGCACGGCTCACGTTGAACGGCATGCAGTGATCGAAGATCACCCACTGCCCGTATTTCGGGCGCATCTTCTCCATCGCCTCGCCGAACACCTGCGCGAGTGTCGCTCCCTTGGCGGCACCTGCGCGTGCGATCGCGAAGAGGTCCGAGGTGAACGCCTCCGTGCCGGCCAGCGCCTCGGCCACTTCATTCGCGTTCATCAGCGCGCGGCCGCGGCCGGGCACCATCTTCTCCGCCCCAAGCTCCCGCAGCTTGCGGATCGTGCCGGGCCAGTCGGTGAAATGCGCGTCGCCGCAATAGGGCGTGGCGCCGAACTCCACCGTGTCGCCGGCGAACAGCACCTTCTCCCTCGGCATCCACACGACCGTGTCGCCCGCCGTGTGCGCGCGCCCGACGCGGATCACCTGCGCCTCGCGCTCGCCGAGCCAAAGCGTCATCCGCTCGTGGAAGGTCGCGGTCGGCCAGGTCAGGCCGGGGATACCCTCGCGCCCGCGGAACAGGCGTGGGAAGCGGCCGATCTCGCTGTCCATGTCCTGCTGCCCGCGCTCCGCGATGAGGTCGCGCGTGACGTCCGAGGCGATGATCGTGTGCGCCGGATAGCCGCTTGCTCCGAGCACGCGCACCGCGTGATAGTGGCTGAGCACGATGGTATCGACCGGCAGCTTCGTCACCGTCGCGATGCGCGCCTGCACGTCGGCGGCCATCGCCGGGGTCGCCTGCGCGTCCACCACCGTGACGCCCCTGGGCCCCACGATGATGCCGGAATTCGGGTCGCCCTCGGCGGTGTAGGCGTAAAGCCCGGGGCCGAGTTCGTCGAAGGAGACGATCTTGTCCGCGAGGTCGGTGGTGGACGCGAAGCCGGCCATGGTTCCTCCCGTCGTGCGTCTTGTGCAGAGACTATCATCGCCGCGCGGGTCTTGCGCGCGGCGTGTCGCGGCGCGATAGTTTCATATGCAACGACTGTCAAGCGATCGGGAATCGGCGGACCGGCGCGAGCGCGTGCCGGCCGCCGACGCGCGCGGCTTCGCGCTGGAGGAATTCCTGCCCTACCGGCTCTCGGTTGCCGCCAACCGCATCTCCCGCCTCTTCGCCCGTCGCTATTCCGAGGCTTTCGGCATCTCGATCGCGGAATGGCGCGTCATGGCCGTGCTCGGCCGCTTCGGCACGCTCTCGCCCGGCGGCATCACGGAGCGGACGGAGATGGACAAGGTGAAAGTGAGCCGCGCCGCCGCCCGCCTCGCCGCCGCCGGGCTCCTGTCGAGCGAGGCGGACGCGGCGGACGGGCGCGCGCGCCGCTTCGGCCTCACGCCGCGCGGGGTGCGCCTGCATGCGGCCATCGTCCCGATCGCGCGCGCCATGGAGGCGGAGCTGGCGGCAGGCATGCCGCCTGCCGACTGGGAGGCGTTGCGCCGCCTGCTCGGCGCCATCGCCGGGCACGCCGGCGAGCTGGAAGCGAAACACGAAGGCCCGCAGCCTGACATGCGCGGCCCGACATGCGCGGGATGTGATGCCGGCGCTCAGGCGCCGAGATAGGCCTTGGTCAGCGCCTCGTTGGCGCGCAGCTCCGCCGCCTCGCCCGCGAGCACGATGCGGCCGGTTTCCATCACGCAACCGTAATGGGCGAGCCGCAGCGCCGCGCGCGCGTTCTGCTCCACCAGCAAGACCGTGGTGCCGGCCTCGTTGAGCCGGCGGATGGTGCGCATGATCTCCTGCACCAGGATCGGCGCAAGGCCCATCGAGGGTTCGTCCAGCAGCAGCAGCCGGGGCCTGGCCATCAGCGCGCGGGCGATCGCCAGCATCTGCTGCTCGCCGCCGGACAGCAGGCTGGAGTCGCGGTGTCGCCGCTCGGCCAGGATCGGGAACATTGCATACGCCGCCTCGCGCCGCCGCCGCCGCTCCTCCGCGTCCAGCACCGTGAAGCCGCCGAGATCGAGGTTCTCCTCGATCGTCATGCCCTTGAAGATGCGCCGTCCCTCCGGCACGTGCACCAGGCCGAGCTGCGCGATGCGGTGCGCGGCCATGCGCGTGATGTCCTGGCCCATGAACGTCACCTTGCCGCGCCTGGCCGGCACCAGGCCCGAAATGGTGCGCAGGCTCGTGCTCTTGCCCGCGCCGTTGGCGCCGAGCAGTGCCACCACCTGGCCCTCGCGCACCTCGAAGCCGATGCCGCGCAGCGCGTGGATCTCGCCGTAATAGGTCTCGACCTCCTCGAGCCGCAGCACCGCCTCGCTCATGCGGCCTCGCTCGCCTCGTCCTCGTCGCGGCCGAGATAGGCCTCGATCACCAGCGGATCGTTCTGCACCTTGTCCGGCGTGCCCTCGGCGATCTTGCGCCCGTGGTCGAGCACACCGATGTGCTCGGAGACCTGCATGACGAGGCCCATGTCATGCTCGATGAGCAGGATGGTGATGCCGAGCTCGTCGCGGATGCGCCGCATCAGCGCGATCAGCTCCTCCTTCTCGGAGGCATTCAGCCCCGCCGCCGGCTCGTCGAGCAGCAGCAGCCGCGGCTCCGTCGCCAGCGCCCGCGCCCATTCCACGCGTCGCTGGTGCCCATACGGCAGCGAGCCCGCGACGCGCTCGGCCGCGTCCGGGATGCCGACGAAGCCGAGCCATCGCTGCGCCGCTTCCGCGATCGCCGCCTCCTCGCGCCGGTGCCGCCTGGTGCCCAACACCGCGTCGAGCGCCCCGGCGCCGGTGCGGCAATGCCGCCCCGCCATCACGTTCTCCGCGGCCGTGAGCTCGCGGAACAGCCGCAGGTTCTGGAAGGTCCGCGCGAGGCCGAGGCGTGTGACGCGATGCGGCGCCAGCCGGTCGATGCGCCCTCCCGCGAGCGTGATCTGCCCGGTGCGCGGCCGGTAGAACCCGGTGAGGCAGTTGAACACGGAGGTCTTGCCCGCGCCGTTCGGCCCGATGAGGCTGGTGATCGAACCCTCCTCAACCGCGAAGTCGAGGTCGCGCAGCACCTCGATGCCGCCGAAGCTGAGCGACATCCCGGCGATTTCCAGCAGCGCCACGGCTAGCCCCAGCGCCAGCGCTCGGGCCAGATCCCGGCCGGGCGCAGCAGCATGATCAGCAGCAGCGAGAGGGCGAAGACCAGCATCCGCATGGAGCCGATGTCGCGGAACAGTTCCGGCGCCACCACCACCACGATGGCGCCGAGGATGACGCCGGGGATCTTGCCGCGCCCGCCCAGCACCACGCCGAGCAGGATCAGCAGCGACTGGTTGAAGGTGAATGTCTCCGGCGCGATCGCCGTCATCTTCGCGGCGTAGAAGCAGCCGCCGATCGCGGCGAAGATCGCCCCCATCACATAGGCCGAGAGCTTGATCGTGGCATGGTTGATGCCCATCGCCCGCGCCGCGTCCTCGTCGGAGCGCACGTATTTCCAAGCCCGCCCGATGCGCGAGCGCTCCAGCCGGTGGCTTGCCACCACCGCGAGCAGGGCGAGGGCGAGGAAGATGTAGTAGTAGCTCCCGATCGAGTTGAGCTTGTAGCCGAACAGCCACGGCCGGCTGATGCCCACGAGGCCGGAGGCGCCGCCGGTGACCGAGAGGTTGCGCACCGTGATGCGCACCATCTCGCCGAAGCCGAGCGTCACGATGGCGAGATAGTCGCTGCGCAACCGCAACGTCGGCCCGCCGATCACCACCCCCGCGATGGAGGCGGCGATGACGGCGAGTGGCAGACTCAGCCAGAAACTGAGCCCGAGCTTCAACGTCACCAGGCCCGCCGTGTAGGCGCCGACCGCGAAGAACGCCGCATAGCCGAGGTCGAGCAGCCCCGCGTAGCCGACCACGATGTTAAGCCCGAGGCAGAGCAGCACGTAGAACCAGGCCTCGGACAGCACCTCGAGTTGATAGGAGTTGGCGACCAGCGGTATGCCGAGCGCGGCGAGGATCACGACCGCCGTCAGCGCGATGCCGCGCGGGGAGCGCGCGGCGGCGGGCGCCGTCGTCGTGCTCACATCCGCTCCACTTCCGGCTTGCCCAGGATTCCCGTCGGCCGGAACACCAGGAACAGGATCAGGAAGGCAAAGACGAACACGTCCTTCCACTGCCCGCCGATGCCCGGGATCTGCGTGCCGAACGCTTCCAGCAGGCCGAGCAGCAAGCCCCCGAGCATCGCGCCCGGAATATTGCCGATGCCCCCGATCACCGCGGCCGTGAACGCCTTGAGCCCGATCAGGAAGCCCATGAAGAAATTGATGCTGCCGTAATAGACCCCGGCCAGCACGCCCGAGGCGGCCGCCAGCGCCGAGCCGATGAAGAACGTCAGCGCGATGGTGCGGTTGACGTCGATGCCCATCAGCCGGCACGCATCGGGGTCGATCGCGATCGCGCGCATCGCCCGCCCATAGCGGGTGCGCGAGACGAACAGCTCCAGCACCACCATCAGCACGATGGAGGTACCGACCAGCACCATCTGCGTGTAGGTCACGTGCACCAGGCCGAGATCGATGCCGGCGAAGCCGAGATCGGTGCTGAAGGCGGTGAACTGCCCGCCGGTGAAGGCCAGCACCGTGTTCTCGAGCACCATCGAGACCGCCAGCGCCGTGATCAGCACCGAGAGCTTCGGCGCCTCGCGCAGCGGCCGGTAGGCGATGCGGTCGATCACCACACCGAGCAGCCCCACCGCCACCATGCTGAGCAGGATGGAGGGCACGATGCCCGCCCACCCGGCGCCCAGCCAGCCGGAGAACAGCGACAGGCACCCGAACCCCGCGAAAGCGCCGACCATGTAGAGGTCGCCGTGCGCGAAGTTCAGCAGCTTGATGACGCCATAGACCATCGAATAGCCCAGCGCCACCAGGGCGTAGAACGAGCCGAGGATCAGCCCGTTCGCCAGTTGCTGCAGCAGTATTTCCTGGAGCGGCATCCCGCCTTGCCTCCTTTGCGGGATGCCGCGTTCAGTGAGCCTGCCTCACGGCATCTTCGGCGCGCCGGGGCCGGTGTAGAGCGCCCATTTGCCGCCCTGGCCGATCAGCACCACGAAGTTGCTGCGCGCGAGCGTGTTCTGCGGCGTGAAGCTGATCGGTCCGGCGACGCCCTTGAAGTCCTTCGTCGCCTTCAGCGCCGCGATGATCTTCATCTTGTCCGGGCCGCCCGCGACCTGGATCGCGTGCGCCATCAGCATCATTCCGTCATAGGACAGCGTCGAGTACGGGCCCGGCTGCTGATGGAACTGCTTGACGTATTCCTCCGTGAAGGTTTTCGCGGAGGGCAGGAAGTTCGCGGTCGGGTTGGAGAAGCAGTAGACGCCGTTGGCCGCCGGCCCCGCGAGCTGGAACAGCTTCGGCGAGTTGTTGCCGTCGCCCAGCGCGATCATGCCGGTGTAGCCGCCCTGGCGGAGCTGCTTGAGCAGCAGCGCGCCATCTGCGTAGTAGGCGGTCCAGAACACGGCATCCGGCTTGGCGGCGCGGATCTTCGTCACCACGGCGGAGAAATCCTGCTCGCCCTTGCTGACCACCTCGTAGTCCACGACCTTGTCGCCCATCTTCTCCCATGCCGCGCGCGTGAGCTTCGCGAGGTCGGCGGAATAGGCGTCGCCCTCGTTGATGATGGCGATGGTCTTGATCCCCTTCGCCTTGAACAGGTCGACCGCGGTCTTTACCTGGTCATAGCCGGTGGAGTTGATCATGAACGCGTTGCCGGGGTTGGCCCCGATCAGCGCCGTCGAGTTCGACGCGGTGATCACGAACGGCACGTGCGCGTCGCCGTAGATCTTGAGCGTCGGCAGCGTCGCGCCGGAGCAGTAGCCGCCGACGACGCCGGTGACCCCCTGGGAGACCAGCTTGCTCGCCGCGTTCACCGCCGCCTGCGGGTCGCAGGCATCGTCGCCGGGGATGATGCTGATCTTCTCACCCAACACGCCGCCCTTGGCGTTGATCTGGTCGGCGGCCATGCGGATCGCGTTCAGCATGTCGATTCCGTAGGGTGCCTCGGAGCCGCTGGTCGGCACCATGGCGCCGATCTTGATGTCGGCTGCGCGCGCCGGTGCGCTGCTCGCGAGACCCAGCGCCAACGCCGCGACGGCCGCGGCAACTCCCCTGGTGGTTCTGCCGAGTGACATTCTTCTTGCCTCCCTTTTTCGCCGGTTCGACCGAGGCCGGTGGCCGCCGTGCGCGCACGCCTCCGCCATCGCCTCACGCGGTGGCACTATGGGCGCGCCCAGAGCAAAATGCCAAGCCCGCCGACGCCCCGCCGGCACCTCGACGCGCGCTGGGAGGGGGGAATTGCCCGCGCCGCCCGCCTGCCTCACACTCCCCCGCATGTCCGAGACCGCCCCCCAGCCGGCACCTTCCGGCCCCGCGCCCACGCTGCCGCTGTTCTTCAAAACGGTGGTGGCGATCACCCCCGAACGCCATGGTGCGCTGCGCCTCGACCGCGGCGCCGGCTTCGCCTTTGCCGCGCGCGGGCAGACGGTGCCGCTCGGCCTCGGCGAGTTCGAGCAGGCCTCGCGCCACTACCCGATCCTGTTCACCGCCGGCGCGGCACCCACCCCCGTGGTGCTGATGGGCCTCGCCGATACCGGCAACCTGTTCATCCTGCCGGACGGATCCTGGCGGAAGGACGCCTACGTCCCCGCCTATCTGCGCGCCTATCCGTTCGTCTATGTCGAGGACCGGGCGCGCAACACCTCCTTCGTCGGCATGGACCCGACCGCCCACTGCCTCAACACCGGCCAGGGCGCGGTGCTGTTCGAGGACGCCAAGCCCTCCGCGGCGCTCAACGACGCGATCAATTTCTGCAACGCCTTTCGCGGCAACCTCGCCGCCGCCGCCGCCTTCGGCCGCGCCATGGAGGCCGCCGGGCTGCTGCGCGAGGAGGAGGCGACGATCCGCTACACCGGCGGCGGCGCCGGGTGTGTGCGCGGCTTCAAGGTGCTGCAGCCGGACCGGCTGGACGCGGTGCCGGACGAGACATTCCTCGACTGGCGCCGGCGCGGCTGGATCGGCCCGATCTACGCGCACCTGAATTCCGCGGGGCGCTGGGCGCGGCTGATGGAGCTCGCCGCGACGGCGTCGCGCGCTCCGGCGCCAGGCCCCGCCGCGCAACCCGTGACGGTGTGACAACGATGAACCCGGACAGACTCGCCGCCCTGCGCGAACGCTTCGCCGGCCGCGACCGCGCGACGGAGACGGTCGACGACCCCGCTTTCCGTCGCGCCTTCGAGGTTTCCGCCGGCATCAGCGCCGGTCGGGGCGCGCGTAAGCCCTATGCCGGCATCCCGACCCTGCTCGGCGCGCCCGGGCGGCTCGACGGCGACATCGCGGGGCTGGAGGTCGCCCTGTTCGGCGTGCCGATGGACCTCGGCGTCACCAACCGCGCCGGCAGCAGGCTGGGCCCGCGCGCCATCCGCAACGTCGAGCGCATCGGCCCCTACCACCACGTGCACCGCATCGCGCCGGTGGGCGAGCTTGCCTGCGCCGATATCGGCGACGTGCCGTTGCGCAGCCGTTACAGCCTCGAGCAGTCGATGGAGGATATCGAGGCCTTCGTCGACCGGCTGCGCCGTGCCCGCGTCCGCCCGCTCGCGATCGGCGGCGACCACTCCATCTCCTATCCGGTCCTGCGCGCACTCGGCCGCGAGAGGCCGCTCGGCATGGTGCACATCGACGCGCATTGCGACACCTCGGGCCTGCTGGAGGGCAGCCGCTTCCACCATGGCGGTCCGTTCCGCCAGGCGGTGCTCGACGGCGTCCTGGACCCGGAGCGAACCATCCAGATCGGCATCCGCGGCTCGGCGGAGATGCTCTACGAGTTCTCCTACGTCTCCGGCATGACGGTGATCCACGCGGAGGAGGTGGACGCGCTCGGCACGGATGCGGTCGTCGCGCACGCCCGCGCCGTGGTCGGCGACGAGCCGTTCTATCTGAGCTTCGACATCGACAGCCTCGACCCCGCCTTCGCGCCCGGCACCGGCACGCCGGAGGTGGGCGGGCTCACGCCGAGGGAGGCGCTCGCCATCCTGCGCGGCCTCGCGGGGTTGGAACTGGCGGGCGGCGACGTGGTGGAGGTGGCGCCGCAATACGACACCAGCAGCGTCACGGCGCAGCTTGGCGCGGCGCTGGCCTTCGAGATCCTCACCCTTATGGCGCTGAAACGCCCCTGAGGCGGCCGCAGCGTCTCGCGGCAGCGCCGCCGCAGCGCGGCTGCGCACGAAATTGTTGCATTTCGAGACGTTTTGGACATCAGATGCTTACTGGCGCCGCCAACCTGCATGAGTTGAGCCGATCGCCGGCGCCGCGACTCCGTGCCGGCCCAACTTCGTCCGGAGCGCCACCATGTCCGCCCTGCTTCGCGCGCTGCCTGCCGCCGTTGAACGTCGCCGCCACCGCCGTGGCCGCCCGCCGCGCGAGATCGCCGCGGCACTGACCGCCACCATCGTCGAGGCGGCGATGCGCGGCTTCCTCGACGACGGCTATGCCGCCACCAGCCTCGAACGCGTCGCCGCCCAGGCCGGCGTTTCCAAGCGCACCCTCTACGCGCGCTTCCGCGACAAGCCGGCGCTGTTCGCCGCCGCGATCACCACGCTCATCGAACGCTGGCGCGCCCGCTACCCGCAGCCGGTGAACGCCTCGCCCGACCTTGCCGCGGCGCTCACCGAGGCCGGCCGGCAGATGCTGGAGGTAGGGTTGTCGGCGGAGGGGCTGGCGCTGTTCCGCCTCCTCGTCGCCGAGGGCTCGCGCGTGCCCAACCTCACCGGGATTCTCGCCAAGGCTGGCGCTGGGGTGGGCATCGAGCGGCTGACCGGACTCCTCGCTGCCCATGGCGCCGCGGAGCCCGAGGCGCTGGCCGAGCAATTCCAGCGCCTGGTGATCACCGCGCCGCAGCTGCGCGCGCTGGGGCTTGGCGCGCCGATGGACGAGGCTGCACGGGCGGCCTGGCTGCGCGGCTGCGTCTCCCTGGTGCTGGCCTCGGTGCGGGCGCAGGCGCGGCCCACCTGAAATCCCCATCGCCGTTGCATTTCGAGATGAAATGCACCAATCGCGTTTACATGAAATCCCCATCCTGAGGGTGTCGGCAGCACGCCGGCGCTTTCCTGGGGAGACCCCGCGATGTCCCGTTACCATCTCGCCCATGCCCCTCTCGCCCGAGCGGGCCTCGTCGTCCTCGCCGGCCTGGCGCTGGCCGGCTGCGTCGTCGCACCTGGCTATGGCCGCTATCGCCCCCTTGCCTACGATGGTTATCAGCAGCGCCCGGCGGCCTTCGACCACGGCGGCTATGGCGACGGCTACGCCCAGCCGCAGCCGGTCTATGTCCGCCCGGTGCAGCAGGCCGGCTTCTGGCACTGAGCGGCGGCTCGCCCAGGTGGCGCGCGCCAGTGGGGCGCCCTTGCCGGCGCCGCCCGGGCGCGCCATCACCGCCCGATGCCGAAACCAAGCACCCCCGAACGGCGCCTCGGGGCGCCGCGCC
>DAHUXX010000177.1 GCA_027306955.1 Acetobacteraceae bacterium
GCGACCGCGCCCGGCGCCGAGAGCCGTACGGATGGCAAGTTCTTTGCGGTGGGCGGCGGTATGCGCCACGAGCAATCCGGCAACATTGGCGCAGGCTACCTTGTGGAAGTGTCCGCCATTTCAGAACAACGCGGCTTGCCCCGCACGGCTCCGATATTACAATTTGCAAGGCAACCGCAATGCCGCAAAAAACCCCCGGTGCCGGGGTGAGTTCGGCGGAATTCCGGGACTCCGGCGCGCACAGCCCGCCGCGAGCCAACGCATCGCGAGGCGCAACTGATATGACAAGAACGGCCAAACCCGGGCATTCACGCAAATTGCGGCGCGCGGCGCCCGCTTCTGCCACGGAGTGTGGCAATTCCGCAACAACCACGGAGGTTACCCCGTGAACGACCAGCCAATGACCCCCCGCCCTTTGACGCCGCATTTGGACCGGGTGCGCATGCCTGCGGATTTACGGAACTTTTCGCCGGAGCAGTTGAAGGTGCTGGCGGAGGAGTTGCGGGCGGAGACGATCTCGGCGGTGTCGGTGACGGGCGGGCATCTTGGGGCTTCGCTTGGCGTGGTGGAGCTGACGGTCGCTTTGCACGCGGTGTTCGAGACGCCGCAGGACCGGCTGATCTGGGACGTCGGCCACCAGGCCTATCCGCACAAGATCCTCACCGGCCGGCGCGAGCGCATCCGCACGCTGCGCCAGGGCGGCGGGCTGTCCGGCTTCACGCGGCGCTCCGAGAGCCCCTACGACCCGTTCGGCACCGCGCATTCCTCGACTTCGATTTCGGCCGGGCTCGGCATGGCGGTGGCGCGCGACCTCAAGGGCGAGCAGCGCCACGTCATCGCGGTGATCGGCGACGGCGCGATGAGCGCCGGCATGGCCTACGAGGCGATGAACAACGCCGGCGCGCTCCACTCGCGCCTGATCGTCATCCTCAACGACAACGACATGTCGATCGCGCCGCCGGTGGGCGCGATGAGCGCCTATCTCTCCCGCCTGCTCTCCTCGCGCTCCTTCCTCTCGCTGCGTGACCTCGCGGCGCGCATGGCCAGGCGCTTCCCCAAGGGCATCGAGCGCACGGCGCGGCGGGCGGAGGAGTTCGCGCGGGGGATCCTCACCGGCGGCACGCTGTTCGAGGAGATGGGGTTCTACTACGTGGGCCCGATCGACGGGCACAATCTCGACCACCTGCTGCCGGTGCTGCGCAACGTGCGCGAGGCGGAGGAGCACGGCCCGATCCTGCTGCACGTCATCACCCAGAAGGGCCGCGGCTATGCCCCCGCCGAGGCCGCCGCCGACAAGCTGCACGCGGTCTCCCGCTTCAACGTCGTGACCGGCGAGCAGGCCAAGGCGCCGCCCGGCCCGCCCACCTACACCAAGGTCTTCGCCGATGCCCTGATCGGCGAGGCGGAGAAGGACAGCGGCATCGTCGCCATCACCGCGGCCATGCCCTCCGGCACCGGGCTCGACCGGTTCCAGAAGCGCTTCCCGGAGCGGACCTTCGACGTCGGCATCGCCGAGCAGCACGCCGTTACCTTCGCCGCCGGCATGGCGACCGAGGGGATGAAGCCGTTCTGCGCCATCTACTCGACCTTCCTGCAGCGCGGCTACGACCAGGTGGTGCACGATGTCGCCATCCAGTCCCTGCCGGTGCGCTTCGCCATGGACCGCGCGGGGCTGGTCGGCGCCGATGGCGCCACCCATGCCGGCAGCTTCGACCTCGCCTATCTCGGCTGCCTGCCGGGGATGGTGATCATGGCCCCGAGCGACGAGGCGGAGCTGGTGCACATGGTCGCCACCGCCGCCGCCATCGACGACCGGCCGAGCGCGCTGCGCTACCCGCGCGGCGAGGGCACCGGCGTCCAGCTTCCCGAGAAACCCCAGATCCTGCCCATCGGCCGCGGCCGCATCCTGCGCGAAGGCACCTCGATCGCCATCCTCTCGCTCGGCACCCGCCTCGCCGACGCGCTCGCCGCCGCCGAGGATCTCGCCGCGCATGGCCTCTCCGCCACCGTCGCCGACGCTCGCTTCGCCAAGCCCATCGACACCGATCTCGTCGAGCGCCTGGCCCGCGAGCACGAGGTGCTGATCACCGTCGAGGAGGCGGCCATCGGCGGCTTCTCCGCCGCCATCGCCCACCATCTCGCCCACAAGGGCCTGCTCGACCACGGAACCAGGTTCCGCCCCATGACCCTGCCAGACCGCTTCATCGACCACGACACCCAGAAAAACCAGCTCGCCCAGGCCGGCCTCGACGCCAGGGCCATCACCCAAACCGCCCTCCAGGCCCTCGGACAGCAGACAGGAAAGGCAGCGCGAGCGTGATGCTTCGCCGTAGCCTGCTGCTCGCCGCGATCCTGGCCCCGGCCACGGCGCATGCCGCCGCCGACCCCGCCGCGGCGCCGCTCGAGGCCTTCGGCACGGCGCTCATCGCGGCCATGAAGACGGCAACCTCGCAGAGCTTCGACCAGCGCGCGGCGGCGCTGCGCCCGGCCATCATCGCCGCCTTCGATCTGCCGACGATCCTCGCCCGCTCGATCGGGCTGGAATACGCGAACTACACCGCGGCCCAGAAATCCGCGCTGCTCGCCGCCTTCACCGACTTCACCGTCGCGACCTGGACCGCCAATTTCAATCGCTGGAACGGCGAAGTGTTCCGCGTGCTGCCGCAGATCCGCAAGATCGGCGCCGAGGAGGTCGTGCCCACGCAGATCGGCGTCCCCGGCAAGAAGGGCACCGCGCTCGATTTCGTCATGCAGCAGGGCGCGAAGGGCTGGCAAGCTGTGGATATTCTGCTCGACGGCACCATCAGCCGCGTCGCCGTGCAGCGCTCCGATTTCCGCTCGGTGCTCATCTCCGGCGGACCGGACGCGCTGATTGCCTCGCTCAAGCGCAAGGCGGAGCAGCTCGCCGCCGGCGGGGCAGGTTGATCGTCGCGGGATTCCTCGCCGCCGCCGTGCTCGTGGGGCTGGGCCAGGCACTCGCGGGCCAGGTGCTGCTGCGCCGCTTCCTGCGTGGCAAGCCGGGGCGTGGCTCGGCTCCAGTCTCGGTCCTGAAACCCATCGGCGGCGACGAACCGCTGCTGGAGGCCGCGCTGGAGACCCTGTTCCGCCAGGACCACCCAGCCTTCCAGATCGTCCTTGGCGTGCAGAATCCGGCCGACTCCGCGCTCACCGTCATCCAGAGGCTGCGCGCCCGCCACCCGGAGCGCGACGTGGCGCTGGTGATCAACCCCGCCCGCCACGGCGCCAATGGCAAGGTCGCCAACCTCATCAACATGCTACCGGCGGCGAAGCACCCGGTCCTGGTCATCGCCGACGCCGACGTGCACGCCTCGCCGGGCTGGCTCGCCGATGTCGTGGCAGCGCTGGATGAGCCCGCGACCGGCATCGTCACCGCGCTCTACACGGGCCTGCCGGCGACGCGCGGCCTGGTGGGCGCGCTGGGCGCGGCCGGCATCACCCACGGCTTCCTGCCCGGCGCCCTGCTTTCCCGCGCGCTGGGCCGGCGGGACTGCTTTGGCTCCACCATGGCGCTGCGCCGCGCGACCCTTGAGGCGATCGGCGGCTTCGAAGCCCTCGCCGACCACCTCGCCGACGACAACCTGCTGGGCGTGCTGGTCAAGCGCCAGGGCCTCGGCATCGCGCTCGCCCGGAGCGTGGTCGCGACCACGGTGACGGAGACCCGGCTCGGCCCCCTGTTCCGCCACGAGCTGCGCTGGGCGCGCACCATCCGCCGGCTGGAACCCACGGGGCACGCCGCCTCCGTGCTGCAATTCCCCTTGTTCTGGGCGGCCCTTGCAGCCCTTGCCGACCCTCGCCTCGCCTGGCTGTTCGCCGCCGCATGGGCGATCCGCGCGCTGCTCGCCCGGGTCGCCGAGCGCAGCCTCGCCGCCACCTCCCCGAGCCCGGTTTGGCTCCCCCTATGGCTGTGGCCCTTGCGCGATCTTTTGTCGGTCGTGGTATGGGGCGCGAGTTTCCTCTCCGACACCGTGTCCTGGCGGGGCGCGCTGCTCCGCGCCGCCCCTGTGCCGACCGAGACCATGGGACATCAGCCGCGATGATGAAGACACTTTTCCTCCAGCCCCCCTCCTTCGACGGGTTCGACGGCGGCGCCGGCTCCCGCTACCAGGCACGGCGCGAGATCCGCAGCTTCTGGTTCCCCACCTGGCTCGCCCAGCCCGCGGCGCTGATCCCCGGCAGCAAGCTGATCGACGCGCCGCCCGCCGGCATCGGCATGGCCAAGGTGCTCGAGGAAGCGGGCCGGCACGAGCTCTGCGTGATCCACACCTCCACCCCCTCCTTCGCCTCCGACGCGCGGGTCGCGGCGAAGCTGAAGGAAGCGAACCCGCGCATGAAGATCGGCCTCGTCGGCGCCAAGGTCGCCGTGCAGCCGCGCGAGAGCCTGCGCGACGCGCCAGCCGTCGATTTCGTCGCCCGCAACGAGTTCGACTTCACCATCAAGGAGATCGCCGAGGGCCGCGACTTCGCGGACGTGGACGGCATCTCGTTCCGCGATGCCAACGGCGCCATCGTCGATAACAAGGATCGCGCGATTCTGGAGGACATGGATTCGCTGCCCTTCGTCACCGACGTCTACAAGCGCGACCTGCGGATCGAGGACTACTTCATCGGCTACCTCAAGCACCCGTATGTGAGCCTCTACACCGGCCGTGGGTGCAAGAGCCGCTGCACCTTCTGCCTCTGGCCGCAGACCGTGGGCGGCCACCGCTACCGCGTTCGCTCCGTCGAGCATGTCGCCGAGGAAGTGAAGCTCGTGCAGAAGCTGTTCCCGCAGATGCGCGAGCTGTTCTTCGACGACGACACCTTCACCGACAACCTGCCGCGCGCCGAGGCAATCGCGCGCGAGCTCGGCAAGCTCGGCGTCACGTGGTCGTGCAACGCCAAGGCCAACGTTCCGCGCGAGACGCTGAGGGTGCTGCGCGACAACGGCCTGCGCCTGCTGCTCGTCGGCTACGAAAGCGGCAACCAGCAGATCCTGCACAACATCAAGAAAGGCATGCGCATCGAGGTCGCGAAGAAGTTCACCCGCGACTGCCACGACCTCGGCATCAAGATCCACGGCACCTTCATCCTCGGCCTGCCCGGCGAGACCAAGGAAACGATCCGGGAGACCATCCGTTTCGCCAAGGAAATCAACCCGCACACGCTGCAGGTCTCGCTCGCCGCCCCCTATCCCGGCACCTTCCTCCATGCCCAGGCGGTCGCGAACGGCTGGCTCGACGCCTCGCATGCGGAGCTGATCGACGACCACGGCGTGCAGATCGCGCCGCTGCACTACCCGCACCTCTCCCACACCGAGATCTTCGACAGCGTCGAGACCTTCTACCGCCAGTTCTACCTGCGCGCGCCGAAGATCGCGGAGATCGTGGGCGAGATGGTGACCAGCCCACAGATGATGAAGCGGCGGCTGCGCGAGGGGGTGGAGTTCTTCCAGTTCCTGCGCGAGCGCAAGCAGGCAGCCTGACGCCGCTCACCGCTGCGGTGCGCGTTCCTCCGGCATCGCGGCGACGCCGCGGCGCGCGAGCCACCGCCCGAGGCCGGGGCTCGCCGTCAGCACCGCGAAAGGGATGGCAAGCGGCAGCCCGGCGATGAACGGCGCGACGAAGGCGGCGTTCCAACGCGCCCGCACGAACCCCGCCCAGAGCAGCACGCCCAGCAGCGTGTGCGGCAGGAAGCGCAGCGTCGCCTCGGCGATGCCCACGCGGGCCAGGTCGCGACGCGCTGGCGCCCAGCCCCGCCCGCCGGCGAGCAACGCCAGCGTGCTGGATACCGGCTCGATCGCCCCCAGCAGCAGCGCGAACACCGTCTCCGCCGCGATGGACCGCCACAACCCCGGCGCGCCGCCGTAACGCGCCAGCGCCTTCGGCCGCAGCAGCAACTCCGCATAGCCCAGCAGTTTTGGCGCATGGATGGTCAGCGCCCAAACGTAGAGCAGGCCCACCGCACCGGGCACGGTTGCCCCGCGCCACGCAAGCCAGGCCGCGAGGCACGCCATCGCGACGTAGAACGGCGCGCCGATGAGGGGCAGCATCGCCTGCAGCAACTGCCAGCGCCCCATGGGTAGCAAGCCGGGCCCTGGGATAAGGCTTCGGTACGGCCAGGTGCCGCGCTGGCGGCGCGCCTCGCGCCGCTCGAACGCCACGATGTTGGGCGGGCTCGCCTCGAAGGCGCCGCGCGAGTCCGGCCAGACCATCACCCCCCAATGCGCTGCCCTCAGCAACGCCGCCTCGACCAGGTCACGCGCGAGGAAGGGTGAGCCATCGGCCGGCGCCCGCAGCCGCGCGTTCTCGCGCAACGGCGCGATACGCAGCGCCGCGTGGTGCCCCCAGCAGGGCCCGGCATCGCCCTGCCACCAGGCCTGTCCCGTCCACCAGACCCGCCCCCGCGAGCGCTCGCCGAATTGGAGCAGACGGGCGAACGGGAACTCCGCCGGCAACCCCGCCGCCAGGTGCTGTACGATAGCAAGATCCCGCCGCGCCTGCAGGATGCGCACGAGGCGCAGCACTGCCTGCGCCTCGATGACGGAATCGGCATCGAGCACGACCGCGAACTCGAAACCCTCCAGACCGTCGAGAAACGCGGCGATGCCGCCCGCCGCATCGCCGCCGCCCTCGCGCCTGCGGTAGCCGATCCGCGGATGCGCGGCGACAGCAAGCCGCTCCGCCGCCGCGGCGGGACCCTCCGGCGTGTCGGACAAGACGAAGGCCGCGAACCGGTCGCCCCAGCGCGCCGCATCCAGTCCCGCGAGCAGGCGTTGGAGGTTCTCCAGGATCGGCGCAAGCACTTCGCCGCGCACCCTGACCAGGATCGCGGTCGGCGTCGTCACGCTGTCCTCGTCCGACCACAGGCCGGGAAGCACGGCGGCGGGCGGATCGCGCGCCAGCATGCGCACCAGGAAACCCGCGACGCCGTTGGCGGCGCAAAGCCCGAGCCAGGGCGCCACCGCGATGCCACAGGCCATCAGCGCCAGCGTCGCCGGTCCCCACCCGATGCCCGCGAGGATGGCGCGCAGCCAGGCGAGCTCCGCCATCGCCACCGCGATGCCGCACGCAGCCACCGCCGCGCGGCGCAGAAATATCCTCGCTTCGTCCATGGCGCGACCACATGGCCCGTCGGCGCGGCGCTGGCTAGACTCCGCGCGTGTTGGAAACGGGCATGCCGCGCGCCACCATCGTGCTTCCACCTCGCGAGGGGTTCGCCCCGGGCCGCGCCGGCGCCATCGGGCTGATCCTGGGCATGCTCGCCGGTGCCGGCAGCGCGTTCGAGCAGGTGGTCGTCGGCCCACCGCAGCCGGAGCTGTTCGCGGGCACCGCCTATCACGCGATCGCCTGGCCCTGGTGGCCGGGCCCGCTCGCGACGCGTTATGCCCACGCCGTAACCAAGACGCTGCGCCGCCTGCGCCCCGCGGTCGTCGAAGTCCACAACCGGCCGGACTTGGCCCTGCATCTCGCGCGGCACCTCAGCGTGCCGGTGATCCTGGTGCTGCACAACCGGCTGGACGGCCGGCAAGCCGCCCTGCGCGCCGAGCTGTTCCGCCGCGTCCATGTCGCCACCGTCTCGGACTGGCTGCGCCGCGACACGATCGCGGACCTCGCGGGGCCGAACGCCACGGTCCTGCCCAACCCGATCGACCTCGCGGCCATCCCGAAGGCGGGCTCCCGCGGCACCAAGATCCTGTTCGCCGGCCGCGTCGTCGCGGACAAGGGGGCGGACGCCTTCGTCGCCGCCTGCGCGCTCGCCTTGCCGCGCCTGCCCGGTTGGACCGCCGCGATGATCGGCGCCGACCGGTTCGGCCCCGCTTCGCCTGAAACCCCCTACCTCGCCCGCCTGCGCGCCGAGGCGGCTGCCGCCAGCGTTGCCATGGAGGGCTACCGGCCACGCGAGGCTGTGCTGGCCGCGATGGCGGAGGCCGCGATCGTCGCCGTGCCCAGCCGCTGGCCGGAGCCGTTCGGCATGGTGGCGCTGGAGGCGATGGCCTGTGGTGCTGCGCTCGCCTACGCCCCGCGCGGCGGCCTGCCGGAGGTGGTGGGCGACGCAGGTGTCGCCATCGACCCCGACGACCCCGCCGCGATGGCCGAAACCCTGGTCGCCCTGGCGCGCGCCCCCGCGCGCCGCGCCGCGCTCGCTGCTTCCGCCCGCGCCCGGGCCGAGCGTTTCGCGCTGCCCGCCGCGATCGCCCGGCTCGACGCGCTGCGCCGCGATGTGCTCGCGGCATGGTCGCGCGGCCATCGCCACCCTATATAGGCGGCGAGTTCCACAGATCCCCCAGGGTTGTCATGTCCGCCAGCCAGACCCAAGACCAGGTTCCCGTTACCGTGCTCACCGGCTATCTCGGCGCCGGCAAGACCACGCTGCTGAACCGCATCCTCACCGAGCAGCACGGGCGTAAATACGCCGTCGTCGTCAACGAGTTCGGCGAGCTCGGCATCGACAACGACCTCGTCGTCGACACCGACGAGGAAGTGTTCGAGATGAACAACGGCTGCATCTGCTGCACGGTGCGCGGCGACCTCATCCGCATCGTCGGCGGGTTGATGAAGCGGCGCGATAAATTCGACGGCATCATCATCGAGACCACCGGCCTCGCGAACCCCGCCCCGGTCGCGCAGACGTTCTTCGTCGACGACGACGTGCGCGCGCGCACAAGGCTCGACGCGATCGTGACCGTGGTGGACGCGAAGCACCTGCCCGCGCGCCTCGCCGACAGCCACGAGGCCGCGGACCAGATCGCCTTCGCCGACGTCATCGTGCTCAACAAGACCGACCTGGTGACGCCCGCGGAGCTCGAGGCGGTCGAGGCGAGGATCCGCGAGATCAATCGCTTCGCCGTGATCCACCGCGCCGACCACGGCAACGTGCCGGTCAACCAGCTGCTCGACCAGGGCGCCTTCGACCTCGAGCGCGTACTCGCCCGCGTGCCGGAGTTCCTCACCGACGACGCGCACGAGCACAACGACGACGTGACCAGCCTCTCCTTCTCCGTCGAGGAGGACCTTGACGCGGAGAAATTCAACGCCTGGATCGGCGCGCTGCTCGCCGAACAGGGGCCGGACCTGCTGCGCACCAAGGGCATCCTCGCCTATAAGGGCGACGACCGGCGCTTCGCCTTCCAGGCGGTGCACATGAT
>DAHUXX010000191.1 GCA_027306955.1 Acetobacteraceae bacterium
CGTCCACGTCCGCCGCCTCGCCGAGGGCGGCGTTGCCGATCGGCTCGCCGGTCGCCGGGTTGATCACGTCGAAGGTTTTGCCGGAGATGGCGGGCACCAGCTTGCCGCCGATGAGGTGGCGGCCGGAAAGCGCGCGCGCGAGAGCGGCCTGGTCCAGCGTCGGGGCCCCAGGGAGGGAGGGGGGCAGGGCCGGCGCGATATCGGGGCGGTCGTTCATGGGTTTTCCTCCGCGGGTGGGCCTGGCGGGCTTGCGTCCGCCGGACGGCATGCCAAGAAGCTTGGCCGAGTATGGGCGGCGGTATGGACCCGCGCGCCCAGGCGAACAAGAGATCGGGAACAAGAGCGAATGGACGAGACCAAGCCGAGCGGGCCGCTCGCGGGACTGCGGGTGCTGGACCTCACGCGGGTGCTGGCGGGGCCGACCTGCACGCAGATGCTGGGCGACCTCGGCGCCGAGGTGATCAAGATCGAGAAGCCGGGTTCCGGCGACGACACGCGCGGCTTCGCCCCGCCGGTGATGGCGCCAACCGGGGAGAGCGCCTATTTCCTCGGCGTCAACCGCAACAAGCGCTCGCTGTCGCTCGATATCGCGAAGCCCGAGGGCCAGGCGATCGTGCGCCGGCTGCTCGGCGGCTGCGCCATCCTGGTGGAAAATTTCAAGGTCGGCGCGCTGGCGAAATACGGGCTCGGGTACGAGAATCTCAGGGACGAGTTCCCGGGCCTGATCTACTGCTCCATCACCGGCTTCGGGCAGACCGGGCCCTATGCGCCGCGGCCGGGCTATGACTCGCTGATCCAGGCGATGGGCGGGGTGATGAGCCTCACCGGCGAGCCGGAGGGCTTGCCGCAGAAGGTGGGCGTGCCGGTGGCCGACGTGTTCGCCGGGCTCTATGGCTGCATCGGCATCCTCGCGGCACTCCGCCACCGCGAGCGTACCGGGGAGGGCCAGACGATCGACATCGGCATGCTGGACACGCACGTCGCCTGGCTCGCCAACCAGGCAATGAACTACCTCGCGACCAGGGAAGACCCGCCGCGCCTCGGCAACCAGCACCCGAACATCGTGCCGTATCAGGTGTTCCCCACCGCGGACGGGCACGTGGTGCTCTCGGTCGGCAACGACCCGACCTTCAAGCGGTTCTGCGAGGCGATGGGCATCGAGCACCTGCTGGCCGACGAGCGCTTCGCCACCAACGCCGCGCGCGTCTCCAACCGCAAGCTGGTCACCGACACGCTGACGCCGGTGATGCAGGCGCACCCGACCGCGTGGTGGGTGGAAAAGCTGGAATCGCTCAAGATCGGCGGCGGGCCGATCAACCGGCTCTCCCAGGTCTTCGCCGACGAGCAGGTACAGGCGCGCGGCATGGTGGTGACCATGCCGCACCCGAAGGCGGCGGACGGGCTCGAGGTGGTGGCCAACCCGGTGAGGCTTTCCGCGACGCCGCCTGACTACCGCCTGCCGCCGCCGCTGCTCGGCCAGCACACGGAAGAGGTGCTGGGCGACCTGCTCGGCATGTCCGGCGCCGAGATCGCGCGGCTGCGCGAAGAGGGGGTGGTGTGACCCGCATCCGCCGCGCCGTTCCCGCGGACGCCGCCGCGCTGCACGCGCTGAAATGGGCGCTCGACGAGGAAACGCATTTCATGATGCTGGAGCCCGGCGAGCGCACGCCGGACATCGAGCCCGAACGGCGCGAGATCGAGCGGGACGGGGTGTTCGTCGCCGAGGACGCGGGCGAACTGGTCGGCTACGTGCAGGCGGAACGCGGCGGTTTTCGCCGGGTGCACCACGTCGCCACCATCATCATCGGCGTGCGCGCCCATGCTGCCGGCAAGGGCATCGGCGCCGCGCTGCTGACGGCGGCGCACGAATGGGCGGCGGCGCAGGGCATCACGCGGCTGCAGCTCGACGTCGATGCCGAGAACACGCGCGCCATCGCCCTCTACCAGCGCTTCGGCTACCGGATCGAGGGGACGAAGCGGCAGTCGATGCTGGTCAACGGCGCCTTCGTCGACGACCACATCATGGCGCGGCTCTCGGTCTAGCTGACTCCGCCTCCAGCAGCGCCGCCGGCAGCAGCGAGGCGCCGTAGACCAGCCCGCTCAGCGCCGTGATCCAGAAGCTGGTGGGCCAGTTCGTTTCGTAGGCGAGGGCGAGCCCGCCCCAGGCCTCGGCGAGTGCGAACGCCGCCGCGAGCAGCACGCCCGGCCCGACGCGGCGCGTCAGCCGCAGCGAGGCGGCGGCGGGACCCACCATCAGCATGAACACCAGCAGCACGCCCACGATCTGCGCCGCCTCGGCGGTGGCGAAGGCGACGATGGCGAGGAACAGCACCGCCATCAGCCGCAGCGACACGCCCTTTGCCTCCGCCAGTTCCGGCTGCAGGCTCGCGAACAGCAGCGGCCGGGCAATGACGCCGAGCGCTGCCAGCGCCACGATGCCGAGCCCGAGCAGCGACCACACGGTCGCCTGGTCCACCGCAAGCACGTTGCCGAACAGCAGCGCCGTCGCCTGGGTCGCGTAGCTGGTGACGAAATGCAGGAACAGCAGGCCGAAGCCGAGCGCCAGCGCCAGCACCAGCCCGATCGCGACGTCGCGCTGCGCCAGCCGCTCGCCCATCAGCCCGATGGCGACCCCGCCCGCGACCGTCATCCCGAGCAGCCCCCAGAGCGGCGCGACCCCGATCAGGAACGCGCCGGTGGCGCCGGTGAAGCCGATATGCGCGAGCGCATGGCCGGCGAAGGTCTGGCCGCGCAGCACCAGGAAATAACCCACCGGCCCCGCGACCAGCGCCACGATCGCCGCCGCGGCGAAGGCGTTGCGCATGAAACCGTACTCAAGCATCGGCGGCATGCTCCCCATGGGAGTGGTCGTGCGAAGGTTCATGGGCTTGTTCATGCGCGTGTTCGCCGCAGCCATGGGTGTCGCGCGCCATGTCCTGCGCGCCCGCCATGACGAAGATGCGCCCGCCGAGCCGCACCACCTCGATCCGCGTGCCGTAGAGGCGCGAGAGCACTGGTTCCGTGATCACCGCGTCCACGGTGCCGAGTGCCGCCTGGCCGTTGCCGACATAGAGCACGCGGTCCATGACGCCGAGCAGCGGGTTCAGCTCGTGCGCGCTGAACAGCACCGTGAGCCCGAGCGAGCGCTGCAGCGAGGCGACCAGCTCCACCACGCCGGCCTGGTGGCTGGGGTCGAGCGACATCAGCGGCTCGTCGAGCAGCAGAAGTTGCGGGCTGCCCACCAGCACCTGTGCCAGCAGCAGCCGCTGCCGCTCGCCTCCGGAAAGTTCCGCGAGCGCGCGATGCGCCAGCGCCGTGGCGCCGACGCGTTCCAGCACGCGCTCCACCTCACGGCGGCCCTCGGCTCCGAGCAGCGGCAGGCCCCAGCGCGCGCCATTCACCACGCCAGCCACGAAATCCCGGCCGGAGAGGCGCAGGTTCGCCGGCACCGCGCGGATCTGCGGCATGTAGCCGATGGCGCGATTGCCGCGCGAGGCGGCCTTGCCGAGCACCTCGATGGCGCCGCGGCGCGGCGCGACGAGGCCCAGCGCCGCGCGCAGCAGCGTGGTCTTGCCGGACCCGTTGGCCCCGAGCAGGCCGATGAACTCGCCCTGCCCGATCGCGAGGTTCACGCCCGCGAGCACGGTGCGCCCGCCGAGGGCCAGCTCCACGTCGCGGAAGGAGAGGGCGATCATGCCGGTCTTATCGCCTTGCTGGTCTTATCGCCTTGCCGGCAGGGCGCGGGCCACCGCGTCCAGCATCGACAGCATCCATTGCTGGTACGTGCGGCCTGGCGGCTCGGTCTCGGTGGCGCCGATGACGGGCACGCCGGCCTCACGCGCGATCTGGCGCATGCGCGTCGCGGTCGGGTCGGCGGCCTGGGCGTTATAGACGAGCAGCTTCACGCGGTGCGAGCGCAGGTCGTTCTCGAACGTTGCGATGTCGCGCGCACTCGGCTCGGTGCCGTTCATCACCGCGATCTGGAAGCGCCGTTCCAGCACCGTCATGCCGAGGGCGGCGAACATGTAGCCGAACACCGGCTCGGTTGCCGCGACCTCGGTGCCGGCGAGGCGGGCGCGCAGGGCCGCGATACGCGCCTCGATCGGCGCCATCGAGACCAGGAACGCGGCGAGGCGCTTGCGGTCTTCCGCCGCGTGCGCGGGGTCGCGGTTCGCCAGCAGCGCGGCGAGGCGCCGCGCGAGCGGCGGCATCGTTGTGGGATCGTACCAGATATGCGGGTTGTCGCCGATGTGCTTCCCGACGAGATCGGCGACGACGATGGCGACCTGGCCGCGGTGCCTGGTCGCGCGGAGCAGCTTCGTCATCCACGGGTCGTAGCCGGCGCCGTTGGCGATCGCGATATCCGCCCGCGCCAGCGCGCGCGCGACCGCGGGGCTGGCCTCGAACAGGTGCGGATCCTGGGCCGGGTTGCTGAGGATGGACGTCACCACCACCGTGTCACCGCCGATCTGGCGCGCGATGTCGCCGTAGAAATTCTCCGCCGCGACGATGCCGATCGGCCCCGCCGCCCGCGCGAAGCCGGGCACGCAGGCAAGGAGGGCGGCGGCACAGGCGACGACGAGGAGACGGCGCATGGAATGGTCCGGCTGGGAATGGTCGGGTTGGAAATGGTCCGGCTGGGAACCGTCCGGCTGGCGGCAACCAAAATGTTATAACATAACATCCGAGCGCCGCAATCCACCCGACAACGCGTCGCCCCGGCATCAGCCGGCCAGCCGCCGGTAGAGCCCCAGGTATTCCTCCGCCATCCGCCGCGCGGTCCAGCTTCGTTCGAACTCGGCGCGGATGGCGGCGCGGTCCAGCGCCAGCGCGCGCGGCAGGGCGGCGACGGCTTCGGCGGCGTTATCCACGATGCAGCCGGTGACACCCTCCGCCAGCACCTCGGGCACCGAGCCGCGGCGATAGGCAACGACCGGGCAGCCGCAGGCCATCGCCTCGATCATCACGAGGCCGAACGGCTCCGGCCAGGCGATCGGCAGCAGCACCGCGGCCGCACCCGAGAGGAACGCCGATTTCTGCCCGTCCTCGATCTCGCCGACATACTCCACACCGGGCTCGGCGAGGCGGGGTGCCACGACTGCCTCGTACCAGGCGCGGTCCTCCTCGCCGATCTTGGCGGCGATCCTGATCGGCATGCCGGCGGCGCGCGCGATGTCGAGCGCATCGGCGACACCCTTCTCCGGCGACATGCGGCCGAGGACGGCGAGATAGCCTGGCCCGCTCGGCACCGGCCGCAGCAAGTCCCGCGGCATGCCGTGCAGCACCGTCGCGAGCCAGCCGAGTTCCGGCACCGGCGCGCGTTGCGCATCCGAAATGGAGACCAGATGCGCGCCGGGGAACAGGCCATAGATATCGCGCACCCAGTCCTGGTCCATGCGCCCGTGCAGCGTCGTCAGGAACGGTGTCGCCTGGCGGGAGAACAGCGGCAGCGGCCAGAAATCGATGTGGAAATGCAGCACGTCGAACTGGTCGGCCTCGCGGCGCACCAGCTCCAGCATGCGCATGTAGGGCGCGCCGTTGACCTCGAAATTCGGCACGAACCGCGCGGCCTTCTCGCGCGCCGGCACCAGCCGCGCGCTGGTGCGGCTGTCGCCGGCGGCGAACAAGGTGACCTCATGGCCCATCGCCACCAGCTCTTCGGTCAGCCAGTGGACCACGCGCTCGGTGCCGCCGTATCGCCTCGGCGGCACCGTCTCGAACAGCGGCGCGATCTGCGCGATCCGCATGCGGCGGGCGGGCGCGGTCAGCCGCGCAGCAGCTCGGCCGCTTCGGGCGCGAAATAGGTCAGCACCCCGGCGCAGCCCGCGCGCTTGAACGCCATCAGGCTCTCCAGGATCGCCCGGTCGCGGTCCATCCAGCCGCGCTCGATCGCCCCCGCGATCATCGCGTACTCGCCGGACACCTGATACGCGAAGGTCGGCACGCCAAAGCGGCGGTGCACGCGCCAGACAATGTCGAGATACGGCATGCCGGGCTTGACCATCACCATGTCCGCCCCCTCCTCGAGATCGAGCGCCACCTCGCGCAGCGCCTCGTCGGAATTCGCGGGGTCCATCTGGTAGGTCTTCTTGTCGCCCTTCAGCGCGCCACCGGAACCCAGCGCCTCGCGGAACGGACCGTAGAAGGCGGAGGCGTATTTCGCCGCGTAGGACATGATGCGGGTATGGACGAAGCCCTTCTCGTCCAGCGCCGCGCGGATCGCGCCAACCCGCCCGTCCATCATGTCGGAGGGGGCGATGACGTCGATGCCCGCTTCCGCCTCCACCACCGCCTGGCGCACCAGCCGGGCGATGCTCTCGTCGTTGGCGACATAGCCCTCGCGGATCACGCCGTCATGGCCGTGACTGGTGTAGGGGTCGAGTGCCACGTCGCCGACCAGCCCGGTTTCCGGGAACTCCTTCTTGAGCAACCGCGCGGCGCGGCAGATGAGGTTTTCGGGGTTCGTGGCCTCGGTCCCTTCCGCGTCCTTCAGCTCCGGCGGGGTCGCGGGGAACAGCGCGATCGCGGGGATGCCGAGGCGCACCGCCTTCTCCGCGTGCCGCGCCAAAAGGTCGAGCGTCACGCGCTGCTGGCCGGGCATGGAGGCGATGTCCGTCAGCGTGTTGCTGCCCTCCGCGACGAAGACCGGCCAGATCAGGTCGGAGATGGTAAGCGTGTTCTCCGCGACCAGCCGGCGCGTCCAGGCGTCGCGCCGGTTGCGCCGCAGGCGGGTGGTGGGGTAGCGGCCGAGAGCCATCGCGAGATCCTCCGTTACCCCTGCTTAGCTCTCGCGCGGCGCCGGCGGTAGACATCCAGGTGCGTGTAGGCGGCGGCGAGAAGTGGTGCCGCATGGTCCGCCTTCCTGGCGCGCGCGAGCATGTCGCCCACGATGTGATCCGCCTCCACCTCCAGCCCCTGGTCCATGTCGCGCATCATCGAGGCGGCCATGGCGGAGGCGCGGTCGGTGAGCTGCCTGCGCGTGAACTCGCGGTGCGCCTCGCGCGGCGGATAGCCGGCGGCGGTCGCGACCGCGGTGCATTCCTCGCGCATCGCCAGCATCAGTTCCTCGCCATAGGGGGAGCTGGCGATGGGCCCGACCGGCGAGCGCATCAGACAGGTCATCGCGGCGATGGAGCAGAGGAAGACCCATTTCTCCCACATATCCAGCATGATGTGCTCCGAGGAGCGGGCCTCGATGCCGGAGGGCGCGATCGCCGCCTGGAATGCCGCGATGGCCGGGCGCTGCGCCTCGGTGCGCGCGCCGTGGATCAGCGTCTGGGCGCGGTTGAGGTGGCGGATGGTGCCGTCCGGCTCCATCGTCACGCCAATGACGGCCACGCCCCCGGCGACGTGGTCCTTGCCGAACGCGGCGTCCAGCCTGTCGAGGTGCGCCATGCCGTTGAGCATGGGCACGATCAGCGCACCCCTGGCCGCCGGCGTGATGGAGGCGATCGCGTCATCGAGGTCGTAGGCCTTGCAGGAGAGCAGCACGGCGCCATAGCCGCTGCCCGGCGCCTCCTTCGTGACCGTCTTCACCGGCACCGCGAGGTCGCCGAGCGCGCTCTTCACCACCAGCCCGTTCGCGGCGAGCTGCGCCGCCCGGCGCGGGCGCACCAGGAACGTCCCGTACGCGCCCGCGGCGGCGAGCCGGGCGCCGAAATACCCGCCGATACCGCCGGCGCCGAGAACCAGAAGCCGCATCCGTAAGCCCTTTCCATTCCGCCAGAAGCGCGAGCGCGCGAAACTGAACGCGCAGGGCCGCGCTAGCAAGCTGGGGGCGGTCCAGGCAAGCCGGGCACCATCGCCGCGCATTTCAACTTGGGGCGGCGGCGTGATAGAGGGCGGCGCATGTCCCAGACACAATACCTTGTATCCACCCTGGCCATCGGCGCCGACCACGGCGGGCTCGCGCTGAAGAACGCGCTCGTTGCCCGGCTGCGGGAGGCCGTCGTTGCGGTGCAGGATTTCGGGACGGACAGCCCGGCCTCGGTGGACTACCCGGATTTTGCCCACGCGGTCTGCCGCGCCGTGGTCGAGGGCAAGGCCGAGCGCGGCATCCTGGTCTGCGGCACCGGCATCGGCATGTCGATCGCCGCCAACCGCCACCACGCCATCCGTTGCGTGCTGGCGCACGACGTCACCACCGCCCGCCTCGGCCGCGAGCACAACGACGGCAACGTGCTCGCCCTCGGCGGGCGGCTGCTCGGCGAGGAGCTGGCCTGGGAGATCGTCGCCACCTTCCTCGCGATCCCGTTCGACGGCGGGCGCCACGCGCGCCGCCTCGCCAAGCTCACGCCGGCCTGATGGAGCCAGCCATGAACGATACCGCCGCCTTCCTCCGCCCCGGTTTCTTCACGGCCCCTCTGGCCGAGACCGACCCGGAGCTCGCCGCCGCCATCGGCCGGGAGCTCGCGCGCCAGCAGGACGGGATCGAGCTGATCGCCAGCGAAAACATCGTCTCCGCGGCGGTGATGCAGGCGCAGGGCTCGGTGCTCACCAACAAATACGCCGAGGGCTATCCCGGCCGGCGCTACTACGGCGGCTGCGTCGAGGTGGATGTCGCCGAGACGCTGGCGATCGAGCGGGCGAAGCAGCTATTCGGCTGCGCCTTCGCAAACGTGCAGCCGCATTCCGGCGCGCAGGCGAACCAGGCGGTTTTCCTGGCGCTGATCCGGCCGGGGGACACGATCCTGGGCATGTCGCTGGCGGCGGGTGGGCATCTGACGCACGGGGCGGCGCCTAACCTCTCAGGCAAGTGGTTCCGCGCGGTGCAGTACGGGGTGCGCCGCGAGGACGGGCT
>DAHUXX010000195.1 GCA_027306955.1 Acetobacteraceae bacterium
TCGAGCGCGAGACCAAGCCCCTCGGCAAGACCCTGCGCCAGCGCCGTTTTGACCTCGGCCAGCGGCGGGGGAGCATCCGCGGTCAGTTCCGAAATCGTTACGATACGCTGCGCCGCCGTCTCGGCGCCGTGGCGCGCGAGCTTCGCCGCCGGCACGCGCAGCAGCCGCACCATCCGCGCCGGATCGAAGCGCACCAGCATCGTGCCCTGGTAGAACAGCGACCGGCCCTCGAAGAAGCCGCCGGTGCCTCCGAGCTTGCGACCATCGACCTCGATGTCGTTACGTGGCCGGAACCGCGCGGCGATGCCGAGCCGCGCCAAGCCCAGGCATGCGGCCTCGCAGATCGCCCGCGCGGCGGCCGACAGATCCGTGAACGGCAGATGCGAGCGAGCGAACACCAGCTCCCAGCCAAACTGGCCCTCGTCGAGATACAGCGCGCCGCCGCCGGTCACCCGCCGCCCCACCTCCACCCCTGCCTCGCGGCAAGCGGCGAGATCCACCGCCTCCTCCAGCACCTGGTGGCGTCCCGCCAGCACGCAGGGGCGGAATTGCAGGAAGCGCAGCGTGTCCTGAATCCGGCCCGCGGCGTGCAGCGAGATCAGCGCCTGGTCGAAGGCAATGTTCTCGCGCCCGCCGCGCAGACCGGTGTCGATCCAGCGGAACGGAACCACGCGCTAGCGCCGCAGCCCGAGCTGGCCGCGCACGCGCCGCAGATCGTTGCCGTTCGGCTTGAACGGGTAGGAGGCGATGTTGCTCGGCGGCGAGTCGCCATACGGCCGGTCGCAGGCTGAGACGTCGTCGGCCTCCTTGCCCGGGCAGCCGGAGGTGCGAAACGCGGTGCCGGCGGCGACGATGCGCTCGATCTCCTCTGGCGGAAGGCCGTAGTCGACCAGCCGGCCCTCGTCGTCGAAGCGCATCCGGTCCAGCGAATGGCCGCGATAGTCGATCAGGTAGCGGGCGAGCTGCACCCGGCGCCATTGCGGGCGCGGCACCGCCGGCAGGTGGTCCATCAGCGAGCCCTTCTCGGGGAAGAACGCGAACATGTGGCTGTGCCCGCCGAGGTCGCGCAGACGCTGCACCTGGGTCAGCACGTCCAGCTCGCTCTCGCCCATGCCGACGATGAGGTGCGCACCGAATTTCTCTGGCCCGAAGATCTCGGCAGCGGCGTGCAGGATTTCCCAGTACTTGTCCCAGGAATGCGGCGACTGCACGCCGCGGCCGCGGGTGCGCTCGAAGATCTCGGGGTTCGCCGCGTCCAGCGCCACGGTGAAGATGTCGGCGCCAAGGTCGTGCAGCTGCTGCACGTCGTCGCGCGTCATCGTCGTGGGATTGGACAGGATGGAGACGGGAATATGTGGCACCCGCTCCATCCAGCGGCGCAGCACCACGCGCGTGTCCTCGTCCGAGTTCGGATGCGTGATCATGCTGATGCACATGCGGTGGAACTGCCCGCCATCGCCGCCGGAGGCCACGATGTCCAGCACCTCGTCATAGGGCACCGCCGGCCAGTCGACGCGGATGAAGTTGCGGTCGGCGTAGTCGCGCTCCGCCTCGCGATGGCGCGCGAGGCCGCAATAGGCGCAGTTGGCGCGGCATCCCTCGGGGTAGGTCAGCAGCAGGTTGAGGCAGCGCGTGCAGCAGGTGCGGTGCATCGCGCCCTGCATCACGCCGAGCGTGATCGCCGCCGCCGTCGACATCTGCACATAGGCCGGCGAGCGCATGTCCGGGGTGAGGATGTTGTCGTTGGGCCGATAGACGCCCCGCGGCGGCACCGAATGCGCCTTCACCGCGGCACCGTTGCGCCGGTCGGCGGGGACCACACCCGGCATCCGCGGCTGCATGGTCGCCGCGAGGTTCGCGTCCGGTTCCTTGGTGCGCACCGAGGCGGGCGAACGCGGCAGCTCAAGACAGCTCATGGATTTCTCCCCAGTATTCGTCGAACCCGATCCAGCCGGCGCGCTGCAACGCAGCACCCGGTACCTCCCCGGCATTATAACGCTCAAGCAACGCCCGGCGACGGGCAAGCGCGCGCGCGAACGTGACGTCATAGAGATCCGCCAGATCCTCCTCGTACCCGGCGAGCGCCGTCGCGCAACCGCCGAGATGCGCCACGCCCGCCGCGCCGGCAAGCGTGCCGGACAGCACCGCTGCGGCGATGCCGGCACCGCTGACCGGGTGCGCGAGCCCCGCCGCGTCGCCGGCGAGCAGCACGGCGACATCGCCCAGCCAGCCCGCGGCCTGCAGCCGGCCGCCGACCGGGATCGCGCCGCCGGTCAGGCCCAGCACGGCCGCACCCACCCTGCCCTCGCGGACCAGGCGCGCGTGCAGTTGTTGCAGCAGCGGCTTCAGCGTGGCGCGCGCCGCCGGCACGACGCCGAGGCCGAGGTTGGCCGTCGTCCCGCAAGGAAACAGCCAGCCATAGCCACCGGGATAGTCAGCGCAGAGAAAAATGTCGGTGGCGTCGTACGTTTCGAGGAGCGGCACGCGGATCTGGCGGGCCTCCACCAGCTCCTTGTTCACCGAGCCGATGGCGGCACCGACGCGCGAGCGCGGGCCGTCGGCGCCCATCACCAAGTGCGGGCGAAGCTCGGTCCCGTCGGAGAGGCGGACGGTGCCGTCCGGCATGATGCGCGCAAGCGAGGTCGCGAAGCGCAGCTCCGCCCCGGCCGCGGCCGCGCGCGCCGCGAGCAGCGCGTCGAAGCGTGCGCGATCCAGCATCCGGCCGCGAAAGCCCGCCGTCTCCTCAGCCGGGTCCTGCTCGATCGCGGTGCACATGCGCTCGATCGTCTGCCGGTGCACGGCGCCGAGCCCCGCGACCTCCTGGTCGAGCAGCAGCGGAACGAACTCCGCGCATTGCACCGGCTCACCGGCGACGGCGCGGCGGTCAATCGCCAGCACGTCGAGCCCCGCGGACGCGGCAGCCTCCGCCGCACGGCTGCCCGCCGGCCCCAGCCCGACCACCAGCAGATCGGGCGAGAGGTTCACGCCGCGCAGGCCCGCCGACCGGAAAGCCCGTCAAGGGCGACGGCGCAGCACGCATGCTCCTGCAGCACCGGCCGGCCGATGGCGCGCGCCAGTGCCACGATACCGGCGGCCGGATAGGCGATGCCGTCGAAACCCGCCATCACCGCGTATGCGTCCGTCTGCATCTTGTGCGCGCCCGCGGGCCTGGCGCAGCCGAGCTGCACCGGGGCGTGGCGGATGCGCCTGCGCGCGGCGAGGAACACCTCCGCGATCTCCTCCGGCGACGGGGTCGCGAAGGGCCGGTCGTGCGGGGCGTAGAACGGCATGACGACGACGAGCACGAGCGCCGCGATGGGCACGCTCGCCACCATCTCGAGCGCCTTCATCTCGCCCAGCATGCGTCCGTAATGCAGGCCGATGATGATGTGCGGCACCACTTCCATCCGTGTGGCGGTCAGCGCCGCGAGCGTCGCCTCGTAATCCGCTACCGGCCGGTCGAGGTGATAGACGTCGCGGATCGTCTCCTCGGCGCCGATCACGTCCACCATGGCGACATCGACGCCCGCCGCCTCCATCAGCCGCGCGCGGCGCTCGTCGATCAGCGCGGCGTGGGCAGCGACGCGCAGCTTGGGGAAGTCGCGCTTCAGCCGCTCGATGACGGGGTAATAGCGTTCGTACGGCACCTCGTTGCGCCGGTTGGAGCCGCCGGAAAGCAGGAAGCCGCCGAGATCGCGCTCCTCCACCATCTGGCGCACTTGCCGGTCCAGCGCCTCGGGGTTGGTCGCCGGGATCATCGGCCGCAGGATCGCCGCCTGGCAGTGGTCGCAGTTGAGCGCGCAGGCGCCGCCGGTGATCGAAAAGGCCGGGAACGCGCGGCGGCCGCAGCCCTTCAGCTCCTCGCTCTCGTAGGCGCGGAAGGTGGGCGTGTAGAACCGCAGCGGGCCGAGCGGGCGCTCGCGCGCCTCCGCCTCGAAGCCGGCGACGAGGTGCCGCGCGAGCGGCAGATCCTCGAACACATCGATCCCCTGCGCCGCATCCAGCCAGGCACTCATCGCGTCCCCCTTTCGCACCGGTCCACGGGGTGCGACGCTGCGCGCGTGAGCGAGGTGCGCCCGTGAAGACCATTGCCGTTCTGCAACATACTGACTCCGAATATCTCGGTCTGCTCGAGGACCATCTCGAGGGACGTTCGATCCGCTTCGCCTATCTGCGCCCGTTCGCGCCCGGCGCACACCTGCCCACGACGGCCGAAGGCTATGATGGGCTGATCATCCTGGGCGCCGGCCCGCGCGGCGTGGTGAGCGGCGACCTGCTGGCGAGCCTCGGCGCGGAACTGCGCCTCGCCGCGGATTTCCTCGCGCGCGACCTGCCGGTGATCGGCATCGGCATCGGCGCCGCGATCCTCGCACTGGCGGCGGGCGGCGGCGCCGAGGAGGCACCGTTGCGTTTCGTCGTCGGCACCGCCCTGCGGGTGGAGGCGGACGCGCTCGGCGGGCATCTCCCCGAAACCTTCCCCTACGCCCTCTACATGCGTGACCGCCCGGTGCCGCCCAAGGGAGCGCGCATCCTCGCCCGCGACGAGGAGGGCGCGCCAGCGCTGTTCGCCGTGGGCGCGCGCAGCTTCGGCTTCCTGGGCCACCCCGGCGTCAAAACCGGCATGGTCGAGGACCTGATCATGGAATTCGACGAAGTGCCCGAGGGAACCGCCGACCGCCTGGCGGAGCTCCGTCGCGTGCAACCGGAAATCGCCGCGGCGCTGACCTCGATCATGGCGGGCCTGGTTGCGGCGACCGGTCTGATGGCGGCGGGCTGAAGACCTCACGGGACTCATCCGGGATTATTCCTTTGCCACGGCGACCGCATCCGCCCTCCCATGCGCCCGGGTGTCGATCCGCGCCCTGGCTGGATTTCCGCCACGAAACCCGCGGCGGAACTCGCCGCGCCTCCCCTGTTGATTCATATTCCGTTTAGCGCATCCATAGAAGCGCTTTCTTGCCGGCACCGCCAAGCATCCTTTATTGGCTTTGCGCCCGCAACCTGCCACGAACCGCGCCAATGAGCGACAACCCCACCGCGATCGACCTCGCCGCGATGACGCGCAACGCGCGTGTTGCCGCGCGCTTCCTCAAGACCCTCGCGCATGAACAGCGGCTGCTGATCCTGTGCCATCTGGCGCACGGCGAGTGCTCGGTCGGCGAACTGGAGGCGCGGCTCGGGATGCGCCAGGCCCACCTGTCCCAGCAGCTCGCGCGCCTCAGGCAGGACGGGCTGGTGCGCACCCGCCGCGCTTCCCGCACCATTTTCTATCGTCTCGCGAGCGAGGACGCCGAGGCCATGATCGGCGTTCTCTACGAGCGTTTCTGCGGCCGCGGCGATGCATCACGGTCCTGCCGTCCGCTGTCTCCGCAGCCGGCCAGGGCCGATAGATAGATTTTTTTGCATATGTGGCTGGCGGGCGGGGAGGTTCTTCGCTACGCTGCCGCGACGGGCGATCGTGGACCAACCGCGCACGCCTTTCCGGGATATGCATAAACGGGGGAAACGTGGCGCATAAGCTGCTGATCATTATGGTGAATACCGACCCGCGGAATGGCGAGGAACTGGGTGCCCCGTTCTTCCAGGCCAGTGTCGCCGCGGCGATGGATTATGAGGTGGAGGTGGTCTGCACCGCCACTGCCGGCTCGCTGATGAAGAAGGGTGTGGCCGAGAAGCTGCACGTGAAGCCGGGCTCGCCCAAGACCGTGTACGATTTCATCCGCGACGCGCACGAGGCCGGGGTGAAATTCTACTGCTGCTCCCCCAATCTCGATCTGTTCGACATGACGGAGGACGACCTGATCCCCGAATGCGAGGGGATCGTGGGCGGCGCCCATGTCATTTCCTCCGTCATGGAAGACGACGACACGAAGGTTCTAACTTACTAGGACATTCGCAACATGACCCAAGCGGCCCCAGCAGCGCGGGCCCTGATCGCCGATCCGGTGTCGGGCGACACGCCAGTCCCCGAGGCAAAGCTCGAGGCGGTCTTCAACGATATCCGCTCGCATCCGCTGTACGACCAGGAGCTGTACGGCTGCCTGAACTGCGGCATCTGCACGGCGACCTGCCCCTCCGCGCACTACTACGATTATTCGCCGCGCGAGATCGTCCAGCTGCTGTGGACGGAGAATCTCGAAGGCATCTACGACGCGATGCAGGAGAAGATCTGGGCCTGTGCGCAATGCTATACCTGCGCCGCGCGCTGCCCGTTCCACAACTCGCCGGGCGGGCTCGTGATGATCATGCGCGAGGTCGCGATCAAGCACAGCATGCAGTCGGCCAAGGACGCGCTGCGCCCGTTCACGCGCGTGCTGCTGAAGGTGATCTCCACGGGCAACCAGCTCGCGCCCAACATGATCACCAAGGACGCGTTTCCCGACTGGGGCCCGAACGTCAGCAAGATCGACGCACCGCTCGACCTGCTGCGCAAGGCGATCCCGGTGCCGACGCTGCATACGATGGACACGGCCTGGGTCGTCAACCTCAAGACCTCGGTCGAGCTCTACACGATCTGGGAAGCCACCGGCGTGCTCGACCAGCTCGAGCAGGTGGACGAAAACCTCTTCGACGTGATCTCGGACGTGATGGACGAGAAGCGCGAGGAGTACCAGGAATGGCTGGACGAGCAGGATAACTGACGCAACGCCCCCGCAAGGAGCGGTCATGGAAAACACCAAGCAGCCCACAGGCGCCTTCACGGGCTTCGGCCCCGAGTGGCGCGCCACCTCGCTGACCCCGACCGAGGCCCGCACGGCGACGGCATGGGTGGAGACGAAGATCGACCGGCGCTCGATGCTGACCGGCAAGGAACGCGTCGAGGACGTGCGCGAGGCGATGTGGGAGCTCGAGCGCGACGGCGAGATCGTCGTCCACCGTATCAGGGACGAGCACGAGCCGGTGATCGCGCGCACGCTCTACGGCTGGGAGAAGCGGATCCCCACAAACAACCTCTGGCACCACAAGTCCTGCGGCCAGTGCGGCAACATCCCAGGCTACCCGAGCTCGGTGATGTGGCTGATGAACGAGCTCGGCATCCGTTACCTCGACGAAACCGACCAGACCTCCTGCACGGCGTGGAACTATCACGGCTCGGGCATCGGCAACGTGGTGAGCCTCGCGGCCGTGTTCCTGCGCAACTTCCACCAGGCCTATGTCTCGGCGAAGGCGCAGGGCCTGCCGGAGGGCACCTATTTCCCGCTCATCCATTGCGGCACCTCCTTCGGCAACTACAAGGAGATGCGCCACTACCTGGTGCACTCGGCGGAGCTGCGCGAGCAGGTCCGCAAGATCCTCGCCAAGCTCGGCCGCCTCGTCGACGGCAAGCTGCTGATCCCCGAGGAGCTGGTCCACTACTCGGAGTGGCTGCACGTGATGCGCGGGCGCATCGCCGAGCGGCAGAAGATCGACTGCAGCCAAATTCGCGCCACCGTCCAACCGGCCTGCCACGTCTACAAGATGGTGCCGGAGGACGTGATCTACGACGAGACGGTGATGGACGGTAACCGCGTCGCCGTCTCCACCGGCCTGCTACAAAGCCTGGGCGCGCAGGTGATCGACTACTCGACCTGGTACGATTGCTGCGGCTTCGGCTTCCGCCACATCATCGGCGAGCGCGAGTTCACGCGCTCCTTCGCGATAGACCGCAAGATCCGCGTCGCGGTGGACGAGGCGAAGGCGGACGTGATGATCGGC
>DAHUXX010000060.1 GCA_027306955.1 Acetobacteraceae bacterium
GCCGCCCGCCCCGCGGCCGCGCGCCCGGCCGGCTACGACGCGCCGCCCGACGCCCCGATCCTCGACGCCACGGAACTCGCCGCCCGCCTGCTCCACGCCATGGCGCATCCCACCACCGGCCTGGGCGGGGGCCGCATCGGCCTCGTCGTCGCCGCCAGCCACGACCGCTACATCGACATCACGGGCGGTATACAGCTCGTGCTCGCCGACGAGATGGCGGCCTGCACCGCCGTCGGCACGACGCATCTGCACCTCTCCCCCGCCGTCGCGCGCATGCACCTCACCGACGACCTCGAGCCCGCCGACCTCCTGCAGGCGACGATCGACGGCGTCTTCCAGGGCCTCGCACCCCCCGACGCCGCCATCGCCGCCATCGCCGAGGTCGCGCGCGACCTGCCGGGCCGCCCGCGCCGGTTCGTTGTGCACTCCCCGCTCGGCCACCGCACGGATACGCTCAGGCAGCTCGCCGCCGCCTGCGGCCCGGACCCCGTGTTCTGGCTCCATGACCACACCTCGCTGTGCGAGGGGTTCAACCTGCTGCGCAACGACCTCGACGCCTGCGGCGCCCCGCCCGAGGACAGCATGGCCTGCCGCATCTGCGTGCACGGCGAGGGCAGGCAGGCGCACCGCGCCCGCGTGCGCGCCCTGTTCGAGGCCGTGCGGTTCCACGTCCTCGCCCCCTCGCGCGTCACCCTCGACCTCTGGCTCGCCCGCGCAAACCTGCCCTTCGCCTCCGCCCGCATCGAGGAGCCCGCGACCCTCGCGCTCCCCGCCCCCGTCGCTCGTGCCGAACCCGCAACGGCTCCCGGATCGCCGCTGCGCATGGCCTTCCTCGGCTTCCCCCTGCCCAACAAGGGCTGGCCGCTGTTCCTCGACCTCGTCGCGGCACTCGCCTTCGCGCCGGAGGGCAACCCGCCCTGCGCGCTCCACCATTTCGCCACCGAAGCCGCGCTGCGGCCGATGGACCTCGTCGCCGCGGTCCCGGTCCGCGTCGGTCCCGGCGCGCGCCTGGCCGCGGTCGAGGCGCTCGCCCGCCACGCCATCGAGGCGGTGATCGCCCCCTCGCCCTGGCCCGAAACCTTCAGCTTCGTCGCGCACGAGGCGGTGGCCGCCGGCGCCGCGGTGCTCACGCTCGAGGCCGCCGGCAACGTCGCCGCCATGGTCCGCCGCCACGACGCCGGGCGCGTGTTCGCAACCGCCGAGGCGCTGATCGAGTACGTCCTCTCCGGCCGCGCCCGCGACGAGCTTCGCGCCCGGCCGCGCCTGCCGCCCCGCAGGCTCGTCCCGGGCCAGGGCAGCCTGCCGTTCCTCGAATCGCTGCTGGACGCGAGCCGCCCATGAGCATCGCCTGCTACACCAGCTTCACCTGGGGCTACCTCGCGCGCGCCCGCGTCCTCTCGCGCACGCTGCGCGCCGCCCACCCGGACTGGCGCCAGGTCGCCGTCGTCGTCGACACCCCGGCCGAGCGCACGCAGGAAGCCCTCGCCGGCTTCGACGACGTCGTCTTCGCGAGCGAGCTCGACGTGCCGGACTTCCCCGCCTTCCTGTTCCGCCACACGCTGGTGGAGGCCTGCACCGCGCTCAAGCCGCGCATGCTCGCCCGCCTGCTCGAGACCGGCGCCGAGGCCGTCGTCTATCTCGACCCCGACATCGCCGTGTTCCACCCGCTCGCCTCCGTCCTGCGCGCGCTGGAGGGCGCATCGATCGTCCTCACCCCGCACCAGCACGCGCCCAACGACGATCCCCAGGCGATCCACGACGCGGAACGCACCGCCCAGCTCTACGGCGTCTTCAACCTCGGCTTCGCCGCCGTCCGCAACGACGAGACCGGCGCCGCCTTCGCCCGCTGGTGGCAGTCGCGCTGCGAGACCGACTGCCGCGACGCACCGGAGGAGGGCCTGTTCACCGACCAGCGCTATTGCGATCTCGTACCGGCGCTGTTCCCGGGCGTCGCGGTGCTGCGCGACCCCGGCTGCAACGTCGCGAGCTGGAACCTCAGCCGCCGCCTGCCCATCGTCACCGCGGAGGGCTCGCTCGCGGTGGACGGCAGCCTCCTCGCCTTCTACCACTTCACCCAGATCGGAGACGTCGGGGATACCATGACGCGGCGCTATGCCCGCAACGAAGTTCCGCTGGAGCTCGTCCACTGGTGGCAGCGCCAGGTCGCCGCCGCGACCGTGCCCGGCGTCTCGGACCGACCCTGGGCCTGGGGATTCTGCGCCGACGGAACGCCCATCCCGCGTCGCCTGCGCCGCGCCTGGCGCGCCGAGCCCGCCCTGCGCGCCCGCTTCGCCGATCCTTTCGCCGCCGGACCGGACTCGCTCGTCGCCCGGCTCGCCCTCGAGCGCCCGGACCTGCTCGCGGCGGAGGAAGCCTGACCATGGCGCGCCCTGCCGTGCCCCGCCATCTCGTCGTCGGCGGCGCCGGCTATGTCGGCTCGCATCTCGCGGCCGAGCTGCTCTCGCGCGGCGAGGACGTCACCGTCTTCGACGATCTCTCGACCGGCCACGCGGCCGCCATCCTGCCCGGTGCGCGTTTCGTCCGCGCCAGCCTCGCCGACCAGGAAGCCGTCGATGCCGTCCTCGCCGACGGCCCGTGGCACGCCGTGTTCCACTTCGCCGCCCTCTCGCTGGTCGGCGATTCCATGCGCGACCCGCTTCGCTACCTGCGCCGCAACATCGGCGAGGGCCTCACCCTCATCGATTCATGCGTGCGCCACGGCGTCAGGCGCTTCGTCCTCTCCTCCACCGCCGCCCTGTTCGGCAGCGCCGGCGAGGGCCCGATCTCGGAATCCACCCCGATCGACCCCGGCTCGCCCTACGGCGAAAGCAAGTGGGCGCTGGAGCGGGCACTCGCCTGGACCTCGCGCATCCACGGGCTGCGCTACGCGGCGCTGCGCTACTTCAACGCCGCCGGCGCCGACGCCGCCGGCCGGCTCGGCGAGGACCACACGCCGGAGACCCACCTCATCCCGCTGACCATCGACGCCGCCCTCGGCCGCCGCCCGCCGCTCACCGTCTTCGGCACCGACTACGCCACCGAAGACGGCACCGCCATCCGCGACTACGTCCACGTCGCCGACCTCGCGACGGCGCATCTCGCCGCCCTGACGCTGCTGGAGAGCGGGCGGAACGCCGTCTTCAACCTCGGCACCGGCACCGGCAACTCGGTGCGCGAGGTCATCTCGGCGGTGGAACGTGTCTCCGGCCGCCGCGTCCCCCATGCGCCCGGCCCACGCCGCGCCGGCGACCCGCCGGTCCTCGTCGCCGCCTCGCACGCCATCGCGGCGGCCACCGGCTGGTCGCCCCGCCACCGCAGCCTCGACGAGATCGTCGCCACCGCGCTGGCCTGGCGCGAGGCGCATCCGCGCGGCTATGACGACGCCATGCCCGATCCCGGCGCGTCATGACCGGCGACGAACTCGCAACGATCCTCACCGCCGCCCCAGAGGCGGGCTATCCCGCCTGGGCCCGTTTCGACGCCGCCTTCTACCGCGCCACCAACCCCGCGATCGGCATCCCGGCCGGCGAGGCGCCCGAGGCGGCGCTGCTGCGCCACTACATCCAGGTCGGCCGCTTCCAGGGAATGTCGCCCAACGCCTGGTTCGACGAGGCCTGGTACCTAGCCCGCCACGGCGAGGTCGCCGACCTCGTCGCCGCCGGCCGCCCCATCGCGGCCAACCGGACCATAGAAAGCGGCTTCGAGCACTACCTCCTGCTCGGCCACGCCTCGCTCTCGCCGCACTGGCTGTTCGACGTGGCGCGCTACCGCGAGGAGGTGAGCGAGCGCGCGATCGCCGCCGGCCGCTACACCGATTTCTACGACCACTACCTGCGTTCCGGCGCCCGCCGCGGCTTCGCCGCCCACGCCCTGTTCGAGCCCGGCTTCTACCGCGTCGCCAACGCGGTCGCCGCCGACGCGCTGCCGGCGGAGGGCGCCTACGGCCACTACCTCACCCGGCTCTGGCGCGACGCCGAGGAAGGCTGGACCTCGCCCGATATCGACCTCGTCGCCACGCGCCGCGACGCCGCCTGCAACGACGCCATCACCGAGGGAAGCGCGCGCGGCGCGCTGCATCACGCGCTCGCCACCGGCGGGCTCGCCACCTTCCCGCCGGGCATCGCCACGGCTCTGCGCAACCTCGCGGCCGAGCCGTCGCAGGGCGGCATCGACAGCGTCGGCGCGCACGAGACCGCCGGTGGCTGGTTCGTCGCCGGCTGGCTCGGCCGCGCCGGCTTGGCGCCGGACGCCCCTCTCCTCGCGCCGGACGAACCGGTCGCGATCGCGCTGCGCATGGCGCACGGCGCGCTCGCGGCCGAGGCCACGATCGGCCTGTTCCTCCGCCAGGATCTCGGGGGCAGCGGCGACGGATTCCTCGCCTTCATCCCCGCCGCGGAGGGCATGCCCGCGGGCGAGATCCGGCGCATCGACGTGGTCAGCGAAACCGCGTCCTGGCGCCTCGCGGTGCCGCCCGGCCTGCGCCCGACACAGGCGGCCCAACTCGCCCCGGCGCTGCGCCCCATCGCCGACCGGCTCGGTTCCGCCGATGCCGCCAGCACCATCGTCCGCCACCTCGCCCATCCGGTCCCCGATGGCACCAACACGCTGCCGCAACTGCCCGAACGCGTCCTCTTCGAGGTCGACGAGGCGATCGCGCTGCCGAACGGCGACCTCCTCCTCGCCGGCTGGCACCTCGCCCGCCCGGGCGCCGTGCGCGCGATCCGCCTCTGCCGCGGCTGGCGCTCACGCCCGGGCCGCCTCGACCAGGGCATCGCCATCGACCGGCCGGACGGGCGCGACAGCATCGGGCGCGAGACCGGGCTCGCCAGCCTCCGCTGCGGCTTCATGCTGCGCCTCGCCGGCGTGTTCAGCCCGGGCGAGGACGCGGGCCAGCCGTCTTGTATCGAAATCGAACTGGAATCGGGCGCCGTCGCGCATCGCGGCGTCAGCGTCGGCTCGCGCGCGGGGCTCGCCGCCATCCGCTTCATCCTCGACCGCACCGACCCTCCGTTCGGCGACGCCGCCACCCCGTTCGACCGCGTCGCCGGCCCGGCCATCGCCTCCCTGCAGGCGGCGCGCATGGCGCAGCCCACGCATGCGCGCCGCCTCGACTTCGGGCAGCCGCACCCCACCCCGCGCGTCAGCATCATCGTCACCCTCTACGGCCGCGTGGACTTCCTCGACTTCCAGCTCGGCATCGAGGCCGCGCAACTCGCGCAGGGCCGCGCGCCCCCACCCGAGGTCGAGCGGCTCTACGTCCTCGACGACCCGCCGCGCGCGCGCGAGACGGAAAACCTCGCCGCGGGCGCGCATCTGCGCTTCGCGCTCCCGTTCTCGCTGCTTTCGCTCGACGAGAACCGCGGCTTCGCGGGCGCCAACAACGCCGGCCTCAGGCATGCACGCGGCACCTATGTCTGCTTCGTCAACTCCGACGTCTTCCCCCGCGCGCCGGGCTGGGCGCTAAGCCTTGCCGAGCGGCTCGACGCCGATCCCAGCCTCGGCGCCATCGGCGCCCGCCTCCTCTACGAGGACGGCTCCATCCAACACGACGGCATGAGCTTCCGCCGCGTTCCGAGCGTCGGCGCCTGGCGCTTCCCGGACCACCCGGGCAAGGGGTTTCGCCCGGACGCAAGCCACGGCCCGCACCGCGTCGCCGCCGCGACCGGCGCCTGCCTCATGATGCGCCGTGACCTCGCACTCGCCCTCGGCGGCTTCGACGAAGCCTATCCCGTCGGCGATTTCGAGGATTCGGATCTCTGCATGAAGCTGCACGCCATGGGCCTCGGCGTCGCGGTGGACCGCGACATCGTGCTCTACCACCTCGAGCGCCAGTCCCAGGCGGGCTCCGCGGAGCACTGGCGCATGCAGCTCACCCTGTTCAACGCCTGGCAGCACGAACGCCGCTGGCACCGCCTGCTCGACCGCCTCATGCCCGACCAGACGGGGCACGCATGAGCGCCGGCGCAAAGCGCCGCGTGCTCGTCGCCGCCCACTCCCACCCGGAGCTGACAAAGGGCGGCGCCGAAATCGCCGCCTGGCAGTTGCACCGCGCCATCGCGGCCAACGGCGGCTGGGAGTCCACCTTCCTGGGCTGCGGCGGCACGCCGCGCCCAGGACCCTCGATCGGCCAGCCGATCGGCCCGGACCAGTACCTCTACACGCCCGGCGAGTTCGACTGGTTCACGTTCACCAACCGTAACGAACGCTTCCCCGAGGATTTCGCCTCCCTGCTCGGCCAGCTGCGCCCGCGGGTCGTGCATTTCCACCACTACGCGCAATTCGGCGTCGAGGCCTTCGCCATCGCGCGGCGCGCCGCGCCGGACATCCGCCTCGTCCTCACGCTCCACGAGTTCCAGGCCATCTGCAATCATTTCGGCCAGATGGTCACCCGACCGCAGCGCAGCCTGTGCACGGAGGCGAGCCTCGTTGCCTGCCATCGCTGCTTCCCCGAGCGCAGCAGCGTCGATCTCTTCCTGCGCGAGCACTGGCTCAAATCCTTCTTCGGCCTGATCGACGCCTTCATCGCGCCCAGCCGCTTCCTCGCCGAGCGCTACATCACCTGGGGCCTGCCGCGCGAGCGCCTGCACGTCATTGGCAACGCCATCGCCGCCGCGGCGGAAACCGTGCCCCGCCCGCGCCGCTCGCGGCGCCTGCAGGTCGGCTTCTTCGGCCAGATGTCGCTGCTCAAGGGCATCGGCGTGCTGCTCGACGCCGCGGAGGATCTCGCCGACGACCCGGACATCGTCATCAACATCCACGGCGACGACCGCAACCAGCCCGAGGCGTTCCGCGACGAGCTCGCCGCCCGCCTCGCCCGCGCGCCGCAGAACGTCCGCCTGCATGGCCCCTACGACAACGTCCGCGTCGACGCGCTGATGCGCGGCATGGACGCGATCGTCATGCCCTCGGTGTGGTGGGAGAACGCGCCGGTGGTGATCGAGGAGGCGCTGCGCAACCGCGTGCCCGTCCTCTGTTCGGACATCGGCGGCATGGCGGAGGCGGTGCGCGAGGGCCTCGACGGATTTCACTTCTCCGTCGGCAGCGGCCCCGAGCTTGCCGCCCTCATCCGCGAGCTCGCGGCCGATCCGCAGCGCCTCGCCGCCCTCGCGCGGACGATGCGCACCCCGCCGACGCCGGCCGAGATCGCCGCGAGCCACCTCGCTCTCTACGAGCGCCTGCTCGCCGGGGAGCCGCTCAGTCCAGCACGGCGCGAGCGATGATCAGTTTCTGCACCTCGCTCGCCCCCTCGTAGATCCTGAGCGCCCGCACCTCGCGGTACAGGGTCTCCGGCACGCTGCCCGCCTCGACCCCGAGCCCGCCCCAGAGCTGCACCGCGGAATCCGCCGCGCGCTGCGCCGCCTCGGTCGCAAACAGCTTCGCCATCGCCGCCTCCCGCGTCGTGCGCATGCGCGCGGAATCAAGGGTGATCGCGGTGCCGGCGGACTCGTCCGACGGCCCCCGCGTCGTGCGCATGCGCGCGGAATCAAGGGTGGTCGCGGTGCCGGCGGACTCGTCCGACGGCCCCCGCGTCGTGCGCATGCGCGCGGAATCAAGGTTGTCGGGCGCGGCATCCGCCTGCCACGCCGCGCGGTAGACCAGCAGCGCCGCCGCATCGATCTCCAGCGCCGCCTCGGCGATCCGCGCCAGCGTCATCTGCAGGTCGCCGAGCGTGCCCCCGAACATCCGCCGCGACCGCGACCGCTCCGCCATTGCCGCGAGCGCATGCCGCGCGAAGCCAAGGGCGGCGGCGCCGACCGTCGGGCGGAAGATGTCGAGGGTCGCCATCGCCACCTTGAACCCCTCGCCGGGATGGCCCAGCAGCGCCTCATCGCCCACGAAACAATTGTCGAACCGTAACGTCGCCAGCGGGTGGGGCGCGACCACCTCGATCCGCCGCGCGACCGAAAGCCCGGGATTGTCCGCCTCCACGACGAACGCCGACAAGCCCCGCGCGCCCGGCGCCTCGCCGGTGCGTGCCACGACCACGTAGTGCCCGGCGATCCCGCCGTTGGAGATCCACGTCTTCTCGCCGTCGATCCGCCAGCCGCCCTCCACCCGCATCGCGGCACAGCTCATCGCCGCCACGTCCGACCCCGCCTCGGTCTCGGACAGCGCGAACGCCGCGAGATGCGTCCCCGCGCGCACGCCAGGCAGGATGCGCTCGCGCATCTCGGGCGTGCCCGCGATCAGGATCGACCCGCTCCCCAGCCCCTGCATCGCGAAGGCGAAATCCGCGAGCCCGTCGTGCCGCGCGAGGATTTCGCGTGCCAGGCACAGCGTGCGCACGTCGATCGCGCGGCGCCCACCATCGGGGATCGCATGCGCGAGCCAGCCCGCCTCGCCCAGCAGCCGCGCCAGGTGCCGGCACGTCGCATCGGTGTCGCGATGCGCGCGATGCGCCAGCTCCCGCGCCGCCCACGCTTCCAGCCGAGCGGCGAAATCCCGATGCCGCTCCTCGAAGAACGGCCAGGCCAGATGCGCGAGATGCTCGACCGGCATGCGTGCGTCCCCCTCAATCCCCCTGGAACACCGGCTTCTGCCGCGCCGCGAACGCGTCGTAGGCGCGCGCGAAATCCTCGGTCTGCATGCAGATCGCCTGCGCCTGCGCCTCCGCCTCGATCGCGGCGTCGATGCCCATGTCCCATTCCTGCTCCAGGCACGTCTTGGTCATCGCGTGCGCGAAGCCCGGCCCCGCGGCGATCTCGGCGGCCAGCGCGCGCGCATTCGCGGCGAGCTCCTCCGGCGCCACGATCCGGTTGAGGAATCCCCAGGCGTGCGCCTCATCGCCCGCCAGCGCGCGGCCGGTGAACAGCAGCTCGGAGGCCCGCCCATGGCCCACGATCCGCGGCAGGATCGCGCACGCGCCCATATCCGCCCCCGCCAGCCCCACGCGCACGAACAGGAACGCCGTCCTGCTGCGCGCCGTGCCGATCCGCATGTCGGACGCCATCGCCAGGATTGCCCCCGCGCCGGCACACACCCCGTCCACCGCTGCGATGATCGGCTGCGGGCAGGCACGCATCGCCTTGACCACGTCGCCGGTCATCCGCGTGAAGCGCAGCAGCCCGCCCATGTCGCCCGCCCGCTGCAGCGCCACCAGCGGCCCGATGATCTCGTGCACGTCGCCGCCGGAACAGAAATTGCCGCCCGCGCCCGCAATCACCACCGCGCGCACCGCGCGCCGCGCGGAACCCAGCGCGCGGAACAGGTCGCGCAGCTCCGCGTAGCTGTCGAAGGTCCGCGGGTTCTTCCGCTCCGGCCGGTCGAGCGTGATGGTCCCGATCCCGTCCGCCACCTCCCACCTGATGTGCCGCGCGCGATAGGCAACGGGATCGCCGATCGAGAGTGGCGACGGCGCCACCTCGGGCTCTGCGCGGCTGGTGGTGCTCGACATGGGGCGTCCTCCCGCTCCGACGCGGCCAGCCACCATGCCCCGCGCGTGCTGTCAACGCGTCCTCAGGAGGCGAGGTGCATCCTCCGCAGCAGCCGCCGCACCAGCGCCATCCCCGCCTCCGCCGGCACGGCATCATCCTCCTCCTCCACCGGCGCCGCCGCGCGCGGCCGCGCCATCGCCGCCAGCGCCGCGGTCCCCGCGAACGGCGCGCCGTGATGCGCGAGATCCGGCACGTCGAGCAGCCGCACCTCGTGGACCGGCCCGAGCCGCCCGAGCCGGAAGCAGGCGAGCGTCGAGTAATCGCGCCGGTCGAGCAGCCAGACGCAGCCGCTGCTGCGCGCCCGCGCGGCGCGCCCGCCGCGCTCGCTCTCGCCGAGCAGGATGTGGTCCTCGCTCGCCGCCAGCCCGCGCGTGTAGCCGCCGGTCGGCGAGCGCCACAGCGTCTCGCCGCTGACGAAATCCACCAGCGACGCCGCCTCGCTCGCGCAACCGATCAGCATGCCCGGTGCCGCCGGCCAGATATTGTGCGCGCCGCCGGCGCCGCGGCACGCCACTCTCTCCTCGAGCACCAGCCCCGGCAGCGAGAACCGCGCCGCGACCGACTCCCTGCCGAAATTATGCGCCAGGACCCAGAGAGCCTCGCGCCCCACATGCACCGAGTTCAGGTGATTGCCCGGTGTCTCCCTGGGCGAAAGCCGGTCCCAGTGCGCGCCCGACAGCCGCAGCTCGCGCACCCAGCCCCTCCCGGGGTCGATCACGGCCACGCAATTGCGCCCGGTGTTGGTGGCGTAGATCAGCCCGTCGTGCCCCGCCGCGAGCTGGTGCGGCTGCGACAGCGCATACGCATCGAGTCGCCCCCCGCCCACGCGTATCGTGCCGACCTCGGAGAGCGCGTAGCTCGAAAGATCCCGCAGGCTGTTGTTGTCGAGATGCGAATGCGAGGTAACGAGCCTGGAATCGCCAGGAAACCAGGAAATCCCGTAATATTCCCTCTCGGAATTTTCAAGAAGACTGAATTGATCCCATATCGTGTCGATCAGAACCAGACAACAGGAAGTCGCTGCAATCGCCAGCATCGCCCCGGCACTACAGCCACCTTTCAGCCCTGAAAGCAAGCAACGACGTGTAACACCGCCATGCGCCCGGCAGGCCGGTGCGCGCACGCCCGCCTGCCGGCACGCCATGGTGAGCCCGGTGGGAATCGAACCCACGACCCCAAGATTAAAAGTCTCGTGCTCTACCGACTGAGCTACGGGCTCATCGCATGCGTCGGGTGCCGCGCAGCGGCTCCGGCGCCTTCAACGCCAGAACCGCCCGCGATGCAAGGCCGCTCTCGCGGCCCGGCCTCAGTTCGGCGCGTTCGCCATCCGCATCTTGATGATGCGGTCGGGGTTCGTGACCATCCCGTTCGGCCCCGTGCCCTTCTTGATCTCGTCGACATACTGCATGCCCGAAATCACCTGGCCGAAGATCGTGTACTGCCCGTCGAGGAACGGCGCCGGCGCGAAGCAGATGAAGAACTGGCTGTCGGCGCTGTTCGGGTCGGACGAGCGCGCCGCCCCAACCGTGCCGCGCAGGAACTTGCGCTGCGTCGTGAACTCCGCCGGCACGTGGCCGAGATTGCTGCCGCCCATGCCGGTCCCGGTCGGGTCGCCGCCCTGCGCCATGAACCCCGGGATCACCCGGTGGAACGGCGTGTTGTCATAGAAATGCTCGGCGATCAGCGCCTTGAAATGCGCCACCATCTTCGGCGCGATATCGGGCAGCAGCTCGATCACCACACGCCCGTATTTCAGGTTCATATAGACCTCGTTCGAGAGGTCCGCGGCTTCGCTCATGTTGATTCCGATCAGCGGTGTTGCAAGCAGTGAAAGCGAGATGGTCCGGCGCAGCATCGGTCGTCTCCTGATCCTTGGGCCTATTCCTTGGGACGCACGCGCACACGCATGCGCGCCAGCGTCGATGCCGGCACGAAGGAGGCGATATCGCCACCCAGCATCGCCACCTCCTTCACCAGCTTCGAGGAAATGAACTGGTGGCGTTCGCTCGCCATCAGGAACACGGTCTCGATCTCGCGTGCCAGCCGGTAGTTCATTCCGGCCATCGCGAACTCGAAGTCGAAATCCGTCACCGCGCGCAGCCCGCGCACGATCATCCCGGCCCCCACCTCCTGCGCGAACTCGATCAGCAGCTTGTCGAACTGCCGCACCTCGATGCGCGCGCTCGTCGCCTTGGCCAGCGCCGCGCACTCGATCTCCACCAGTTCCACCCGCTCCGCCTGCTCGAACAGCGGTCCCTTGCCGGCGTTCATCGCAACACCCACCACCAGCCGGTCCACCAGCCTCGATGCCCGCGCGATGATGTCGAGATGCCCGTTCGTCACCGGGTCGAACGTGCCGGGATACAGCGCCAC
>DAHUXX010000063.1 GCA_027306955.1 Acetobacteraceae bacterium
GGCGCTGGCGGCGCTCGCCGCGGTCATCCCTGCTCGCCAAGTCCCCGGGGTCGGCGCTGGAGCGCAACGTCGCCGCGATCGGCACACCCGAGGCGCTCTCGCTCGGCACCGGGCGGACCACCGTGCTCCAGGGCGCGGTGCACCTGGTGATCTTCGGCGTCTACCTGTTCACCGCGATCGTTCCGTAGGCGGTGCCCGCATCCAGCGGGCCGCTAGCCCTTCTCACCTTCGAAGAACTCGCGGACCTTGGCGAAGAACCCCTCGGATTGCGGGTGGTGCTTGGTGTTCTTCGCGCCCTCGGCGTCGAACTGCTCCAGCAGCTCGCGCTGGCGCCGCGTGAGGTGCTGCGGCGTCTCCACCTGCAGGTGGATGAACATGTCGCCGCGCGCGGCGCTGTTGAGCACGGAGAAGCCCTTGCCGCGCAGGCGCTGCTGATCGCCGGTCTGCACGCCCGGCGTGATCTTCACCTTCGCCACGCTGCCGTCGATCGTGGGCACCTCGACCTCGCCGCCGAGTGCGGCCTGCGTCATGCGCAGCGGCACGCGGCAATGGATGTGCGCACCGTCGCGCTGGAACAGCGGGTGCGGGCGGATTGCGACATGGACATAAAGATCGCCGGGTACCGCGCCTGGCCCGCCGGCCTCGCCCTCGCCGGCGAGGCGGATGCGCATGCCGTCCTCCAGCCCTGCGGGGATGGAGATCTGCAGGCTGCGCTCGCGCGCGACGGTGCCAGCGCCGCGGCAGATGCGGCATGGGTTGCGGATGACGCGGCCGGAGCCGCCGCAGGTCGCACAGGTGCGCTCGACGAGGAAGAAGCCCTGCTGCGCGCGGATGCGGCCATGGCCGCCACAGGTGGAGCAGACGTCGGAGCCGCGCTCCTTGTTCTCCGAGCCGGTGCCGTTGCAGGCCTCGCAGGCGACACGGGTCTGCACGCGGATGGTGCGCTTGGCGCCGGCGAAAGCCTCCTGCAGGTCGATCTCGACATCGGCGCGGATGTCGGCGCCTGCACGTGGGCCGCGCTGCTGACGCCCGCGACCCATGAAGTCGCCGAACATCTGGTCGAAGATGTCGCCGAGGCCGGCGCCACCCATGCCGCCCATGTCGAAGCCGCCGGGACCGCCGCCCTGCTCGAACGCGGCGTGGCCGAAACGATCATAGGCAGCGCGCTTCTGGTCGTCCTTCAGCACGTCGTAGGCCTCGTTCAGCTCCTTGAACTTGGCCTCGGCCGCCTTGTCGCCCGGGTTGCGGTCCGGGTGGTACTGCATCGCGAGCTTGCGGTAGGCGCGCTTGAGCTCGTCGGCGCTGGCGCCTTTGGACACGCCGAGGACGGAATAGAAATCGGCTTTGGCCATCGAGAACTCCAGAAAGTCCAGGGCTCCGCCCTGGACCCGCTGGGGCCTTGGGCCCCAGACCCCGAAACCAGGGTCCGGGGTCTAGGCCCCGGTGGGGTCCAGGGACAAAGCCCCTGGCCTTACGCCGACTTCTTCTTCGGATCCACGTCCTCGAAGTCCGCGTCGACAACCTTGTCGTCCGCGGGCTTCCCACCGCCGGTGGCGCCGGCGGCACCCGCCGCCTGCTCGGCCTTGTAGAGCGTCTCGCCGAGTTTCATCGCCGCCTGCGAGAGCCGATCGGTTGCCGACTTGAGCGCCTCGGTATCGTTGCCCTCGAGCGCGCCGCGGACCGCGGCGAGCGCCGCCTCGGCCTCGCCCTTCTCCTGGGCGCCGAGTTTGTCGCCATGCTCCTTCAGGTTCTTCTCGACCTGATGGATCATCGCGTCGGCCTGGTTGCGCGCCTCGACCTGCTCGCGCCGCGCGCGGTCGGCCTCGGCATTCGCCTCCGCCTCGCGCACCATCGCCTGGATGTCGGTCTCGGACAGGCCGCCCGAGGCCTGGATGCGAATCTGCTGCTCCTTGCTCGTCGCCTTGTCTTTCGCGGAAACCGAAACGATGCCGTTGGCGTCGATGTCGAATGTCACCTCGATCTGCGGCACGCCGCGCGGCGCAGACGGGATGCCCGTCAGGTCGAAATTGCCGAGCAGCTTGTTGTCCGCCGCCATCTCGCGCTCGCCCTGGTAGACCTTGATGGTCACCGCGGTCTGCCCGTCCTCGGCCGTCGAGAAGGTCTGGCTCTTCTTGGTCGGGATCGTGGTGTTGCGCTCGATGAGCCGGGTGAACACGCCGCCCAGCGTCTCGATACCGAGCGACAGCGGCGTCACGTCGAGCAGCAGCACGTCCTTCACGTCGCCCTTCAGAACCGCGCCCTGAACGGCCGCACCGATCGCCACCACCTCGTCGGGGTTGACGTTGCGCGCCGGCTCCTTGCCGAAGAACTTCTTCACCGTCTCGATCACCGCCGGCATGCGGGTCATGCCGCCGACCAGGATCACCTCGTCGATCTCCCCCGCCGTCACGCCGGCATCCTTCAGCGCGGCTCGGCAGGGGTCGAGCGTGCGGTTGATGAGATCCTCGACCAGGCTCTCGAGCTTGGCCCGCGTCAGCTTCATCACCAGGTGCTTCGGCCCGGACGCGTCAGCGGTGATGAACGGCAGGTTGATCTCGGTTTCCTTTGACGAGGAGAGCTCGATCTTCGCCTTCTCCGCCGCTTCCTTGAGGCGCTGCAGCGCAAGCTTGTCGCGGCGCAGGTCGATCCCCTGGTCGCGCTTGAACTCCTCGGCCAGGTAGTCGATCACCCGCAGGTCGAAGTCCTCGCCGCCGAGGAACGTGTCGCCGTTGGTGGACTTCACCTCGAACACGCCGTCGCCGATCTCGAGCACCGAGATGTCGAACGTGCCGCCGCCCAGGTCATAGACCGCGATGGTGCCGGTCTTGCGCTGCTCGAGCCCGTAGGCGAGCGCGGCCGCGGTCGGCTCGTTGATGATGCGCAGGACCTCGAGGCCGGCGATGCGGCCCGCGTCCTTGGTCGCCTGGCGCTGGCTGTCGTTGAAGTAGGCGGGGACGGTGATGACGGCCTGCGTCACCTTCTCGCCGAGGAACGCCTCGGCGGTCTCCTTCATCTTGCCGAGGACGAACGCGCTGATCTGGCTCGGCGCGTATTTCTCGCCGCGCGCCTCGACCCAGGCGTCGCCGTTGTCGCCGCGCACGATGGAGTAGGGCACCATGCCCTTGTCTTTGCTCACCAAGGGGTCGTCGTAGCGGCGCCCGATCAGGCGCTTCACGGCGAAGAAAGTGTTGGTCGGGTTGGTGACCGCCTGGCGCTTCGCGGCCTGGCCCACCAGGCGCTCGCCGCTATCGGTGAACGCGACGATCGAGGGGGTGGTGCGCGCGCCCTCGCTGTTCTCGATGACCCGGACGTCCTTGCCGTCCATGATCGCGACGCACGAATTCGTCGTGCCGAGGTCGATGCCGATGACCTTGCTCATCCATATGCTCCTTCAGCAGCGGGTTGCCGGCGGCCCGAAGCACCGCCCGAACCCCTTGGGATCGGAATGTTGTACGCCGGATGTATGGACCCGGCGGGCCTGAGGCAAGGCCCGCGGGCGAACCCGGCACACAAAATCCGTGCAGTTCAGGCCGTCCGGTCGAGCCTGGGGCCAGCCACCTCGGCGGCCGGCGCCTTGGCGACCACGACCATCGCCGGGCGCAGCAGTCGTCCGTTGAGCAACCAGGCCAGCGACCAGGCCTGCATCACCGTGCCGGGCGGATGCTCGGCGCTTTCCTGCTCCGCCATCGCCTGGTGCTTGTTGGGGTCGAACAGCGCACCCGTGGGGTCCTCGCGGACGATGCCGTGGCGCTCAAGCGTCGCGAGAAAGCTGCGCTCGGTGCCCTCGAACCCCTCGCGCAAGCGCGCGACCAGCGCCGGTTCGTCCGGCGCCACGGGAGGAATAGCGGCGAGGCCGCGGCGCAGCGTCTCGGCGACCTCCGCGACGTCGCTGGCGAATTTCTGCACCGCGAATTGCCGCGCCTCCGCCACCTCGCGCTGGCCGCGGGAGCGGACGTTCTGGGTCTCCGCCTCGGCGCGCATCCAGCGGTCGCGCATCTCGGCGAGCTCGGCCTCGAGTTCGGCGATGCGGGCGGTGGCGGCCTGCATCACCGCGTCCGGGGAGTCCGGGAGGGGGGCGGTCTGGGCATCGTTGGCGGGCGTCGGCGCGCCACCGGCGGGATCGTTGCTCATGTCCGCGGAGGTAAGCGAGAGCACGGCCGGAGACAACCCGCGACACGGCAGACCCGCACGGACGCCCCCGCGCGGCTAGCCCAGCAGGCGGCCGATGACCCGGGCCGTGTAGTCCACCACCGGCACGATCCGACCGTAGTTGATCCGCGTCGGGCCGATGACGCCGATGGCGCCGACGATCCGCCCCTCGCCGTTGCGCGCCGGGGCGACCACGGTGGAAATGCCGGAGGCGCCGAACAGCCCACTTTCCGCGCCGATGAAGATGCGCACGCCGTCGGAGGACTCGGCCATTTCGAGGAGCCGCAGCATCGTCTCCTGCATCTCCAGCCGCTCGAAGAGCTGGCGGATGGCGGCCAGCCGCTCGATCTCGTGGATGTCGTCGAACAGCCGGGCCTGGCCGCGGATGATAAGGCTGGCGCCCCGCCCCTCGCCGGACCAGGTGGCGAGCCCGGCCTCCACCACCTGCTGGGTGAGCTGGTCGAGCGCGGTGCGGTCCGCGGCAACGTCCTCGGCCACCAGGCGGCGGAGGTCCGCGAGCGGGCGGCGGCCGGCGAGGCGCGCGTTGAGGTAGTTGCCGGCCTCGACGAGCGTGGAGGGCGGGACACCCGGAGGAATCTCGATCACTCGGTTCTCGACGGTGCCGTCGGCGCCGACCAGCACGACGAGGGCGCGGCCGGAGCCGAGCGGCACGAACTCGATATGGCGAATCGCCCCCTCCGACTTGGGCGCCAGCACGAGGCTCGCCGCGGCCGAAAGCCCCGAGAGCATGGCGGAGGCCTCGGCCAGCGTGTCCTCGAGCGAGCGGCCGGAGGCGGCGAGCGTGCCGCCGATCGCCTCGCGGTCCTCGGCGGAGATGTCGCCGAACTGCACCAGCCCATCGACGAACAGGCGCAGGCCGCGCTCCGTCGGCAGGCGGCCGGCGGAGGTATGGGGCGAGAACAGCAGGCCGGCCTCGGTCAGATCGGCCATGACATTGCGGATCGTCGCCGGCGAGAGGGATATTGGCAGCCGGCGCGAGAGCGTGCGACTGCCAACCGGCTCCCCGGTCTCGACGAAGAGTTCGACAACCTCGCGCAGCACGGCCGCCGCCCGGGGGTCGAGACCCGGGGGCAAGCCGGACGGCGCGCGGGACGGGCGGGCGGGCTGGTCCATCGCCGGTAACATTGGCGAGCCCGCCCCGCGCCCGCAAGAACTCTATCCGGCGAGAATTGCCTCCACCACGCGCTGCACGGCCAGCGCCTCGGAGAGCGTGGCAAGCGGATGTGCCTCGCCGCGCGTCATCGCGGCGACGGCGGCAAGCTGGCGCTTGAGCACCAGCGGGCGCGCCTTGTCCTGCGGCAGCGCCGAGGGGTCTGTCTGCCAGGCGCCGTCCACCAAGCGCTCGGCATGAGCCCAGTCGCGGATGCGCACCGCGCCGGCATCGCCGGTCAGCGTCCAGGTGTTGCTGTCGTCCTTGGCGGTGGTGCCGACGCTGCCCTGGAGGCTGACAGGCACCCCGCCGGCGGTAAGCCGGGCCTCGACCGCGGTCTCGCTGCGCCCGTCCGGAGGAAACGTCGCCCGCCCCCCGAGCAGCGCGAGCGGGCCGAACAGGCGGTGGCTGAGGAACAGGAAATGCGAGACCACCTCCCGCGTGAACCCGCCCTCGGCGCGCCCGTCGAGCCAGGAGGCGGCGGCGCGCTGCCAGGTGCGCGGCCAGGCGGCGAAGGCGACCTCGATCGCGAGCATCCGCGGCGTGCCGACCGCGCCCTCGGCAAGCCAGGCGCGGATGCGCTCGGCGGCGAACGAGGTCGCCATGGGGAAGTTCACCGCCGCGCGCGCCGTGGCGTGGGCGGCCACGAACCGTTCCGCCGCGGGCACGTCCGAGGCGAGCGGCTTCTCACACAGCACCGCGCGGCCGGCAGCAAAGGCGGCCCCGGCGTGCTCCAGGTGCGAGGCGGGGGGCGAGGCGATATAGACGCAATCGGACGCGGCGATGAGCGCGGCGGGATCGGCAAACCAACTGAGGCCGGGCAGCGAGGTGACGAGGCGCGCGCGCGCCGCCGGCGAGGGATCCCACAGCCCGGTGATCGTCACGCTGTCCGTGGCGTGCTCGAGCGCCGCACGCAGCATGCGTTCGCCCATGATGCCCGCGCCGATGATGCCAAAGCCGATCGCCGTCATTGCGTCCCCCTAATGAAAGCCCAACGGCGCGGCACACCTTGCGCCGGCCCCACCTGCCCGTCATAGGGCGGGCGAACAGATCACGGAACTCCCCCCATGAGCCAGACAGGCCGCCCTTCCGGCCGCGCCGCGGACATGCTCCGCACCGTCTCCATCGAACCCGGCTTTGCCCACCACGCGGAGGGCTCGTGCCTGATCCGCATGGGCGGCACGGAGGTGCTGTGCGCGGCGAGTGTGGAACCGCGCGTGCCGCCGTTCCTGCGCAACCAGGGGATTGGCTGGGTCACCGCCGAATACGGCATGCTGCCGCGCGCCACGCACACGCGCGGCGACCGCGAGGCGGCGCGCGGCAAGCAGTCCGGCCGCACGCAGGAGATCCAGCGCCTGATCGGGCGCAGCCTGCGCGCGGTGGTCGATCGCGCGGCGCTGGGCGAGATGATGATCACGCTCGACTGCGACGTGCTCAACGCTGACGGCGGCACGCGCTGCGCCTCCATCACCGGCGCCTGGGTGGCGCTCGCGCTCGCGCTGCGCAAGCTGCAGGGAGCAAAGATCATCAAGGCCTCGCCGATGCTGGGCCAAGTCGCGGCGGTCTCATGCGGCATCGTGGGCGGCGTGCCCGTTCTCGACCTCGACTACGCCGAGGACAGCGACGCCGACGCGGATGCCAATTTCGTGCTGACGGACACGGGCGGCATCGTCGAGATCCAGGGCACGGCAGAGAAGGCGCCGTTCACCGACGCGGAGTTCACCGCGCTGATGGACCTCGCGCGCGCCGGCACGACAAAGCTGTTCGAGTTGCAGCGCGCGGCGCTTTCCTGATGCGCCTCGCGCGCGGCAGCCGGCTCGTCGTCGCCACGCACAATCCCGGCAAGCTCGCGGAGATGACGGCGCTGCTCTCCCCCTACGGCATCGAGACCGTGAGCGCCGGCGCACTGGGCCTGCCCGAGCCGGAGGAGATCGCCGAGGATTTCGAAGGCAACGCGCGCCTCAAGGCGCTCGCGGCCTCACGCGGCGCGGGCCTGCCGGCGCTCGCCGACGACAGCGGCTTCTGCGTCGCGGCGCTAGGTGGCGCGCCGGGCGTGGTGTCCGCGCGCTGGGCCGGCCCGGGCCGTGATTTCTCGCTGGCGATGGCGCGCGTCCAGAGCGAGATGGGACATGCCGCCGACCGCCGCGCCTGGTTCGTCAGCGTGCTGTGCCTCGCGCGGCCGGACGGCGAGTGCGCGTGCTTCACCGGGCGCGTGGACGGCGCCGTCTCCTTTCCGCCACGCGGCGCGCATGGTTTCGGCTACGATCCGATCTTCGTTCCAGAAGGCTCGGGCAGGACGTTCGGCGAGATGCTGCCGGAGGAGAAGGAAGCGATCAGCCACCGCTCGCGCGCGTTCCGGGCCTTCGCCGCCGCCTGCCTCAGCCTTCCCTGATATCGGCGACCGTGGCCCCGGTGATGCGCGCGAGTGTCGCGGGGTCGGTGCGGAAGACATGAGCGGGCGAGCCGGCGGCGGCCCAGATCGCGTCGAGCACCAGCAGGTCCTGGTCGAACAGCAGGATCGGCGGCGCGATATGGCCGATCGGCGAGACGCCGCCGATGGCAAAACCCGTCGCCTCGCGCACCCAGTCGGCGTCCGCGCGGCGGACCTTCTCGCCGATCGCCGCACTTACCTTCACGGCATCGACGCGGTTGACCCCCGAGGCGATCACGACCACGGCGCGCGAGCCTGCGCGGAAGACGATGGACTTGGCGATCTGTGCGACGGTGCAGCCGACGGCGGCGGCGGCATCGACGGCCGTGCGCGTGCCTTCCGGGAACTGCGTGATGCTGTCCGGATGGCCCGCCGCGAGGAGGGCTGCGCGCACGCGCTCAACCGAGGAACCGCTCACAGTTCGCGCTCCACGAAAGCGAGGCCGAAGCCGATGAAGATCGCCCCGGCGGCGCGATCGAGCCAGCGACCGGCGCGCGCATAGACCGCGGCCGCGTGCGGCGTCGTGAGCAGCAACACCACCGCGCCGTACCAGGCGTGCGAGATCGCGACCATTTCCGCGACCGCCGCGAGACCCCCCGGCAGCGGCGCGCCACGCGGCATGACGGCGGCGACGAGCGAGCCTACCAACAGCATGGATTTGGCATTGGACAGGCACGTAAGCAGCCCGGCGCGGAAGGCGGGGGCCGCGGTCGCGCGCGGCGACGGCAGGGGCTGGAAACTGCCGCGGATGAGCCGAAACCCGACCCAGAAGAGCCAGGCCGCGCCGGCCAGCATCAACGCGCGGTAGAGCAACGGGGCGAACAGGAACAGCGCCTGCACCCCGAAGAAGCCGGACAGGCTCCAGGCGAGCGTGCCGAGAGCGATGCCGGCCACCGCCGCGAGGCCGGCCCGGCGCCCGCGCGCAACGGCGAGCCGCGTCACCAGCAGCGCATTCGGGCCCGGCGTGACCACCGCGACGGTCCACAGTCCGGCGACGGCGGCCAGCATTCCAAGCGGGTCCATCACCCATCCCCCCAACATGCCATTTTTCCGTGCCCCCTCACCTTCTGGGCAGGCACTCACTACGTTGCGGGGCGTGGAACCCCTCGCCCTCTATATCCACTGGCCGTTCTGCCTCGCCAAGTGCCCGTATTGCGACTTCAACTCGCATGTGCGCGAGCGCATCGACCAGGCGCGCTTCGCCGCCGCCCTGCGCGCGGAGCTGGCGTGGGAAGCGGCGCGGCTGGGCCGGCGGCGCCTCGGCTCCATCTTCTTCGGCGGCGGCACGCCGAGCCTGATGGCGCCGGAGACGGTGGCCGCCCTCATTGCCGATGCGCGGCGGCATTTCGAGGCGAGCGACGACTGCGAGATCACGCTGGAAGCAAACCCGACGAGCGTGGAGGCTGGCCGGCTGCGCGCGTTCCGGGAGGCGGGAGTGAACCGCGTCTCGCTCGGCGTGCAGAGTCTCGACGACGCGGTGCTGCGCTTCCTCGGCCGCCGCCACGACGCAGGCGAGGCGCGCGCGGCGCTGGGACTGGCGCGCGAGATCTTCCCGCGCCTTTCGTTCGACCTCATCACCGCGCGGCCAGGCCAGACGGTCGCTGCCTGGCGGGCGGAGCTGCGCGAGGCGCTGGCGCTCGCCGACGACCACCTCTCGCTCTACCAGCTCACCATCGAACCCGGCACGGTCTTCGAGGGCATGCGCCGGCGCGGCGAACTCGCGGAGCTCGACGAGGACACTGCCGCCGCGATCTACGACGCGACGGCGGAGGAAACGGCGCGTCGCTTCATGGCGGCCTACGAGATCTCCAACCACGCGAGGCCGGGTGCCGAGAGCCGGCACAACCTCGCCTATTGGCGTTACGAGGATTACGCGGGGATCGGACCCGGAGCGCACGGGCGTGTGACCGTCGGTGGCGCGCTGCTGGCGACAAGGCGGCACCGCGCGCCCGAACCCTGGGCCGAATGGGTCGAACGGCAAGGCCACGGCACGACCGACGAGGACACGGTGGCACCGGCGACCCGGGCCCGCGAGGCGCTGCTGATGGGGCTGCGTCTGGCCGAGGGGATCGACGCGGCGCGCTTCGAGCGGCGCACCGAAAGGACATTCGCCGAGGCGCTCGACGCCACCATGCTGCACGCCGCGATCGACGAGGGCTATGTCGAGTTCGATACGACTCTGCGGGCAACCGAGAGCGGCCGGCGGCGGCTCGACGCGCTGCTGGCGGCGATCGTGCGATAAGGGCGGGTCCAACGTTCTTTCCCGGACGTTGTTTCTTGCAAGAACGAACCATGGAGCCGAGCCGGGGCGTTCACCGCAGGATCGCGATCACGCTCACCAGGACCGCCGCGGCAGCGGTGGCGAAACCGACAGGCCTTCCCTGCACCGCGAACCAAGTGGTGAGCGCCCAGGCGATCCCGGCCACGGGGCCGAGCACGGCACCGCGGAACATCTCGCCCGGCCGGTTGCCGAGATCGACCACGCGGTCCGGGATGACGCTGGCCTCGCCGATCAGCAGCGCGCCGGCAAAGGCGATCAGCATACCGGCGAGCATCGGCAGCAGCGTCGCCGGCCACCACATCCCGATCGCGACGGCCATGGGCAGCGCCAGCGTCGCCGCCCCCCCGGCGGTGGCGAGGAATTTGGCCGCGCGCACCCGCCGCCACGGCACCGGGGCGCTCGCGGCGAGCGCCGTCGCCTGGTCGCCGGCCATCGCCGTCACCATGAACAGCCGCGCGAGTTCCGAGCCGACGAAGACCGGCGTCGCCGCCATCACCGGCGCGATGATGGCGGAGCCGCTGCGCCAGGCGGCGATGGTCACCGGCAGCAGATAGACGCCCTGGTAGAGCGCGCGGCCGATCAGCCCCGGCGTGCGCCAGACCAGGCGCCATTCCTTGGTCAGCAGCGCGCGCCAGGAACCGGCGCGGAACGAGGGCGCGGAGGTGGCGCGGCGCACCACGCGACGGGCGATGTTGTCGAACCCTCCGCGCGCGAAGCGCTGCTCCACCCAGGCGGCGGCGAGTCCCGCGACGAGGAGAGATGCGCCGACGAAGCAAAGGAGCGGCACGGCCGAACCCATCGCCGCGCGGGCGGGCCACCACGCCAGCCCGAGCAGCCCGGCGCCGTGCGGATGCAGCGCCCGCCACAAGGCCGCGCGCTCGGCGGGCGCAAGGACGGAGCGCACCTGGCTGCCGACGAAGACCGAGCCGCCGGCCAGCATCGAGAACACCATCACGATCGTGCGCATGGTGCGCAGGCCAGCGAGGTCGCGCAGCAACACGATGAGCGAGATCGAGAACGCCGCGGCGAACAGGGCAAGGGCGGCGATGACGGGGTAGATCGCCAGCGCCCCCCGCGTCACGAGCACCGCCAGCGCGTCCGCCATCGTGCCCGCCAGTACCAGCCACATCCAGCTGGCGCTGAGCGCGATCGCCGCCATGCGCGCACGCAGGATGGTTCGCAACGGCAACGGTGCCGAGGCCAGCCAGGCGAGGTCCCGCCCCTCGTAGAGCACATCGAGCGATTGCCGCAGCGCCTGCATCAGCATCAGCCCGAAGGCGTAGATGAGGCCCACGGTGGTTGCGGCGATGTAGTCCGCGCGGGTCCAGCGCAGCAGGCGCACCGATTCCACCAGGCCGAATGCCGCGAGATGCAGGAAGACAAGGAGGAGAACGACGGCGAGTGGGAAGGAGACACCGAGCCGCGCCAGCCCGCCGCGGCGCCAGGCGAGCCGCAGCTCGTGACGCAGCAGGAACCCGAGCGAGGCGCTTGGCGCCGCCTGCGTCACGCATCCCCCCCGGCGGCGGACAGGGGCGCGGTGAGGCCGAGGAAAATCTCCTCCAGCGTCGCGCCGCCATGGCGCGCGCGCAGCTCCGCGAAGGTGCCGAGCTCGAGCAGGCACCCGGCGGCGATGATGCCAATGCGATCGGCGATGCGTTCCGCGACCTCCAGGATATGCGTGGTGACGACGACGGCCGCGCCCTCCGCCACGCGCTCGGCCAGCATGTCCTTGACGTCGCGCGAGGCGGCGGCGTCGAGCCCGGTCAGCGGCTCGTCGAGGATCAGCAGGCGCGGCTCGTGCAGCAGCGCGGCAGCGACCACTGTCTTCTGCCGCATGCCGCGCGAGAACCCCTCGCAGCGTTCGTCGCGGTGCGCCCAGAGGCCGAGCCGGCGCAGCAGCGCCTCGGCCCGCGCCTCCGCCTCGCGCGGCGGAATTGCCCAGAGCCCGGCAACGAATTCCAGAAATTCCAGCGGCGTCAGACGGTCGTAGAGCAACGGCTCGTCCGGCAGCCAGGCGAGCATGCGCTTGGCCGCCACGGGATCGGCCACGACATCGGTGCCGAACACCTCGATCGTGCCGACATCCTGGCGCAGCAGGCCGGCCACCATGCGCAGCGTCGTCGTCTTGCCGGCGCCGTTGGGGCCGAGGAGGGCGAAGATCTCGCCGGGCTCGACGGTGAGGTCGAGCCCGGTGACGGCCGGCCGGTCGAAGCGCTTGGAGACCCCCCGCAGGGAGAGGGCGGGGGCGCTCATCCCCCCGCGGACATCGAAAACGGCGGCTCGATGCCATCGGGCAGCGGGCAGCGGTACGGCGCGGATGCAAGCCGCGCCTGGTGTTCCGCCTTGGCACGCGCGAGCAGCGCCTTGTCCTTCAGCACCTCGACGGCGGTGGACGCCATCACCTTCGCGGTGTGCACCATGCCGGTGTGGGCGGCCGGCGCCTTGCCCTGCGCGGTGAGCTGCCAGGAATGGCCCGCAGTGCCGATTGCGTAGGTGGCGCCGCGCGCCTGTACCGTCGGCACCGCCCAGGAGACGTCGCCGACATCGGTCGAGCCCACCATCTTCTCGCCCACGGCGTCGAGCGGCACGATGAGCCGGCAGAGCGGCATGTCCTTGTCCGGTTTGACACCGAAACGGCGGAAGGCGGAGGTGATGTCGTCCTCGCGCACGGTCGCGCGGATCTGGTTGGCGAAGACTTCGTCCTCCCTGGTGAAGGGCGGCGGGCCGAGGCGCTGGAAGGCGGCGTACATCGTCTCCTCCAGCGGCTTGTTGCCAAGGAGGTTGGACATCGCGCTGACCACGTTGTGGCTCATCTTCGTCCCGGTCATCAGCGCCGCGCCCTCTGCGATCTTCACCACGCGGTCCGTGAGCGTGAAGAGCTGCGGCAGCTCCGCCGCGCGCACCAGGTAGCGCACCACCGTCTTCGCCTGCACCACGTTGGGCGCGATGCCGCCGGCGTCGAGATAGGCGGAGTGGACGCGCGCGTCCGAGGGCATGTGCTCGCGCAGGTAGTTCACGCCCACGCTCATCAGCTCCGCCGCGTCGAGTGCCGAGCGGCCGAGATGGGGCGACGCCGCGGCGTGGCTGGCGCGGCCCTCGAAGGTGAAATCGACCTGCATCACGGCAAGCGAGATCGCGGGGTTGACGCCCGCGAGCGGCGCCGGGTGCCAGGAGATGGCGATGTCCACGTCGTCGAACACACCGTCGCGCACCATGAAGGTTTTCGCGGCACCCCCTTCCTCGGCCGGGCAGCCGTAATAACGCACGCGGCCGGCAACACCGTTCTTCGCCATCCAGTCCTTCACCGCGGCGGCGGCGAGCATCGCCCCCGCGCCAAGCAGGTTATGGCCGCAGCCATGCCCGGCACCGCCCTGGGAGAGCGGTCGGTGTTCCGCGACCCCCGCCTCCTGCGACAGGCCGGGCAGCGCGTCGTACTCGCCGAGGATCGCGATCACCGGCCCACCTTCCCCTGCCTCGCCGACCACCGCGGTTGGTATGCCGGCGATGCCGGTCTGGACACGGAAGCCCTCGCGCTCGAGCTGTGCCACATGGGCGGCGAGAGAGCGCTGCTCGAGGAAATTCAGCTCCGGCGTGTCCCACACCTGGTCGGACAGCTTCGTGTAGTCGGTCCGCTTGGCCTCGACGATGTCCCAGACGGGGTCGGTGTTCTGCATGCGGGGTTCCTTTCCTGCGGCATCATTCCCCGCCTGCGCGCGCCTGGGAAGCCCGCAGCGCGAGCGCGTAGACCTCTCGGCGCGGAAGGCCGGTCGCGGCGGCGACACGCGCCACCGCCTCCTTGAGCGAGGTCTCGGCGAGGGCGGCGCGCAGCAGCGCGTCGAGGTCATCCTCCGTGCGGACCTCGGCGGCGGCGGCGGCGACGACGAGCGTGATCTCGCCGCGCGCCTGGTTCGCCTGATAATGCGCCGCAAGCTCCGCCAGCGTGCCGCGGCGCACCTCCTCGAAATGCTTGGTCAGCTCCCGCGCCACCGCGGCCTGCCGCACGCCGAGCACGGCGGCGGCATCCGCCAGCGCCTCGGCCAGCCGATGCGGCGCCTCGTGCCAGATCAGCGTCGCCGCCAGGCCCGCGCCCTCCCAGCGGCCGATATCGGCAAAGGCGGCGCGGCGCGCGGCGGCGCGCTGCGGCAGGAAGCCGAGGAAAAGGAATGGGTGCGGCGGCAGGCCGGAGAGGGTGAGCGCCATCAGCGCCGCGTTGG
>DAHUXX010000251.1 GCA_027306955.1 Acetobacteraceae bacterium
CGTCATGGCCGACGGCACGGCGCTGGTGCTTCAGGTCGCCGAGCCCGGCCAGAGCTTCGCGGAGGCCGCGCTCTCGGCCGCGCGCTACCACTGCGACGCGACAGCCGAGGTGGACACGGCGGTGCTGCGGCTGCCCAAACAGGACCTGCTGGCGGCGCTGGCCACGGATCCGGCCGAATCGCTCGCGCTCACGCTGGCGCTCGCCTCCCAGGTGCGCGACCTGCGCGCGCGGCTGGAACTGCGCAATATCCGCCTGGCGAAGGAACGCGTGCTCGCCTGGCTGCGCCTGCGGGCGTCCGGCGAACCCGCCAGCGTAACGGTTGGCCGATCGTGGACGCTGATCGCCAGCGAACTGGGGCTGAGCCGGGAGGCGGTCTACCGCGCCCTCGCGGCGCTTGAGCGCGAGCGCCGCATTGCCCGTTCGTCCGGCAGGATCCGGTTGCTGGTTCCGCTGTCGTAACAGTCGGCGCGCGCGCCGCTTCCCCTCGTTGCCCTGCGACCACATGCACGGTGCCGGAAAACAGGCTTCGCCACAATCCGGGCCGCCTTATGCGTTCGCCGTTTCCGAGACGGCCGGCGTCGTCTGCGCCTCGATGCGGCCGTCACGCATGGAGACCAGCCGGTCGAAGCGGTGGAAGATCGAGGCGTCGTGCGTCACCACCAGCACCGCGGCGCGCTGCTCGCGGGCGATGCGGGTCAGAAGATCGATCACGGCCTGGGCGCGAGCGGAATCGAGCGGCGCGGTCGGCTCGTCGGCGAGGATGATGTGCGGCGTATTGGCGATGGCCCGCGCGATCGCCACGCGCTGCGCCATGCCGCCGGAGAGTTCGGAAGGATAGGCGTTGACCTGGCGCATCTCGAAATAGTCGAGCAGGGCGATCGCGCGCTCGCGCGCCTCGCGCGGCTTCACGCCGTTGAGCTCCATCGCCTCCGCGACGTTCTCGGTCGCGGTCAGGAACGGCAGCAGGTTATGGGTCTGGAAGATAAAGCCGATGCGTGTCAGCCGCAGGCGCCGCAGGTCGCGCCGCAGCCAGCGCCGGTCATAGACCGGCTCGTCGTCGATGCGCATCTCGCCCTCGCTGGGCTCCGTCACGCAGCCGATCACGTTGAGCAGGGTGCTCTTGCCGCAGCCCGAGGGGCCGCGCAGCCCCACAAGCTCGCCGGCATCGACGCGCAGGTCGATGTCGATCAGGGCATCGACGCGTGTCGGCCCGGCACCGAAATGCGTGCTGATGCCATGCATCTCGACGCGCGGTGGAGCGGGCCGCAGGTGATCAGCCACCGGCCAGTGCCTCCGCCGGTTGGATGCGCAGCGCGGCGCGCACGCCAAGCAGCGAGCCGAGCAGGCAGATCACCAGCACCACCACCGCCAGCACCGCGAGGTCGCGCGGCTCGATCTGCACGCGGCGGGGGAAGTAGCCCTTCACCTGCTCGATCAGGCCGAGCCCGATCGCATAGCCGCTGGCGCCGAGTACCAGCGCCTGCTGCACGATCAGCCAGACAATCACCCGGTCCGGCGCCCCGATCAGCTTCAGCGTGGCGATCGAGCGCAGCTTGTCCATCGTCAGCGTGTAGATGATGAGCGCGATGATCACGGCGGAGACCGTGGTCAGGATGCCCATGAACATGCCAAGCTGCTGCTGCATCTTCTGGATGACGAACTGGGCGAGGTAGCTCTCCTCGGCCTTCTCCGGAACCGCGGCCAGGTGCTTCCAGCGGGCAATCTCCTGCGCCGCCGCGGCGACGGACGCGCCCGGTTCCAGCCGCACCAGCACGGCGTTGATGTCCGTCGTGGTCGGCGGCGAGCGGCCGGCGGCGCGTTCGCGCCGCTCCAGCGGCGGCGGCACGGCGAATTGCAGCGCCTGCGCGTCCTGGAGCGTCACCCAGGCCATCGGATCGCCACCGGAGCTGACCATGCCGCGCGTGAGCCCGACGACGGTATAGGGGTCGCGGTAGGGTCCGAGCGGCACCACCTCCCCGAGCTTCAGCTTCGACGAGGCATCGACGATGATCTCGTAATGACTTTCGGTGAGCCCGTGGCCGGCGATAAGCCCCGGCGGGCCGCCTGGCCGCCCAATTTCGTAGCCTTCCAGGAACAATCGAACAGGTTTGCCGCCCGCCATGGCCTGCACGGTCTGGAACGTGACCGCGCCGGCCGCGGCCACGCCGGGCATGCGGCGGATCAGCTCGCGCGTGTCGCGCGGAATGCGCGAGGGCTCGGCGAACGGGCCGAAGCTGTGTTGCTGCACCACCCACAGATCGGCCCGCAGCGCGCGGGGCAGGCTCAGCGCGTCGGTCAGCGCGCCCTCGTAGATGCCCGTCATCGCGATCACCACGCCGAGCAGCATGCCGATGCCGAGCGCCGTGAGCGCGAAGCGCAGCTTGTTGCGGCGAACATCGCGGATGGCGAGGTTCATGGCTGCGCGCTCGCGATCCGCGCCGCCCGTCCCGCCCGCAGCCCCGCCAGCGGCGAGACCACCACGCGCGCCCCCTCCGGCAATCCGCTTACCACCGGCAGGCTTCCATCCAGCAGCTGCGGGCCGAACGTGACCTCGCGCCGCTCGAGCCTGCCGTGCTCCAGCGTCCACACCCGCCCGCGCCCGCCCTGGCCGGGGTCGCCGGCGAGGTCGCTCATCGCGCCCTGCGGCACCGGCACCGCGCGCGCCAGCCGGCCGGTTGTGATGATCGCTTCCGCCTGCTCGGCGAGATGGATGTCGGGTGGCAGGTGGTCGAACGCGACATCCACCAACCGTTCCTCGTTCACCGCGTCGCTCTGGATCTCGATGCGGGCGATATGCCCGGCGAAGCGCTTCCCCGGTTGCGAACGCAGAACGATCTCCGCCCTGTCGCCGACGGCAAGCCGTCCGGCCAGCCGTTCATCGACATAGGCCAGCACCCAGATCGTGCGCGGATCGACCAGGGTGAACACCGCCTGCCCCGGCACGGGCATGGCACCGAGGTTGAGATTGCGCGCCACCACCCACGCATCGTAGGGCGCGCGCAGCGCGTAATTGGCGAGCGTCGCCTCCTGGTATTGCTGTTGCGCGAGCGCCGCCGCGAGCCCGGCCTGCGCCGTATTCCGTTCCGCCCGCGCGACAGCCAGGTTGGCGGTCGCCACCTGCTCGGCGGCACGTTCGGTCTCGGTGTCCTCGACCGAGGCAAATCCGTGTTTCACCAGCGTGGCGCGTCGGGCCGCCATGGCCGCGGCGTTGGCAAGGCTTGCCTGCGCCGCAGCGATATCGGCCTTCGCCTTGTCGATCGCCGATCGGGCCTGGCCCACGCCGGCACGCGCCTGGGCCACCTGCGCCGCGATGTCGCGCGCGTCGAGCTGCGCGAGAATCTGCCCCGCCTTCACATGATCGCCCTCGTTGGCGGCGATCCGCACCAGCACGCCGGAAACCTTGAAGCCAACGCCCGATTGCACATCCGCGCCCACGGTGCCGAGGCCGAAAACCTGAAGCGGAATGTCGGCGCCGGCGCCCGCGACCACCACGGCGACGGGGCGGAGGAACATCTGCCAGCCCGCAACGCCCAGGCCCAGCGCCAGCAAGATCACGACCGCAAGCAGCAAGGCGCGCCGCCCCGGGCGCCATGGCGAACCCATCGCCTCCCGCCCTGGCGTCCGAACCGGGGCGGGCATCTCGATGGGACGAGGCTCCTGCAGCGGCGCGACAGTCACCAGACCGCACCTCTAAAACAACGCTAATATAAAAACGCCTTTGGCGCCACGCCCGCCTTGATCCGGGTCAAGTCCGGCATGCGTCTATGCGGCCAACCCGTGCTGCTCCCGCACGGCATGGAATTTCAGCTCCTTGTACTCCTCCGCCGCCCGGCCGCGCCGCCAGTCGCTGGTGAAGAACACAACCGCCTCGCCGTCATGGTCCTCGGCGATGTCGCCCCTGTTGGCCTCGATGAAGCGGTCCACCACCGCGCGCGGCCCCTCGATCCAGCGCAGCTGGTTCCACGCGACACTCTCGAACCCCGCGCGCACGCCGTATTCCGCGCGCAGCCGGCTGCCCAGCACGTCGAGCTGCAGCAGCCCCACCACGCCCACCACCGGCGATGATCCGTCACGCGGGCGGAACAACTGCACAACGCCCTCGTCCGCGAGTTCGTCGAGCGCCTTCCTCAGCTTCTTCGCCAGCATCGGGTCGTCGAGCCGCACCCGGCGCAGATGCTCCGGCGCGAAGGAGGGCACGCCGCGGAAATTCAGCATCTCGCCCTCGGTCAGCGTGTCGCCGATGCGCAGCGTGCCGTGGTTGGCGATGCCCACCACGTCGCCCGGCCACGCCTCCTCCGCCACCTGGCGGTCGCGCGCGAAGAAAAACAATGGCGCGTTCACCGGGATCTGCTTGCCGGTGCGCGTCTGCAAGAGCCGCATGCCCTTTTCCAGCCGCCCCGCACAGATGCGCAGGAACGCCACGCGGTCGCGATGGTTCGCGTCCATGTTCGCCTGCACCTTGAAGACGAAGCCGGCCAGCGCCTCCTCGCCCGGCGACACCTCGCGCGTGTCCGCCATGCGCGGGCGCGGTGGCGGCGCGTGCCGCGCCATGCCCTCCAGCAGGTGGGAAACGCCGAAGTCCCTCAATGCGCTGCCGAAATAAACCGGCGTCATCGTGCCTTCCAGGAAGCGCCGCGCGTCGAAGGGCGGGCACGCCGCCAGCGCCAGCCCCGCCTCCTCGCGCAGCGTCGCCGCGGCCTGTTCCGGCAGTGCCGCGTCCAGCGCCGGGTCGTCGAGGCCCGAGAGCGGCACCACGCGGTCGCCCTCCTCGGTGAGCAACCGCAACGAAGGGCTGGCGAGGTCGAACACGCCGCGCAGGTCCTGCCCCGCGCCGATCGGCCAGGCCGCCGGTGTGGCGTCCAGCGCCAGCGTCTTCTCGATCTCGTCGATGAGGTCGAGCGCCTCGCGCCCCGGCCGGTCCATCTTGTTGACGAAGGTCACGATCGGGATGTCGCGCAGCCGGCACACCTCGAACAGTTTACGGGTTTGACTCTCGATGCCCTTGGCCGCGTCCAGCACCATCACCGCCGCGTCCACCGCCGTCAGCGTGCGGTACGTGTCCTCGGAGAAATCCTCGTGGCCCGGCGTGTCCAGCAGGTTGAACACCAGGTCCTGCCACTCGAACGTCATGACGGAGGTCGCGACGGAGATGCCGCGGTCCTGCTCGATCGCCATCCAGTCGCTGCGCGTGCGCCGCCGGTTGCCCTTGGCGCGCACCGCGCCGGCAAGCTGGATCGCGCCGCCCTTGAGCAGCAGCTTCTCGGTCAGCGTCGTCTTGCCCGCGTCCGGGTGCGCGATGATGGCGAAGCTGCGCCGCCGCGCCGCCTCGGTGGCCACCCGCGAGGGCGAGTTGCGGAGAATTGGGGTATCCATGGCGCGGGGTCTGCCACAACCGCGCCGGTTACGCGAGGCCGCCGCCCTTCACCCCATGCGGGGCAGGGATACGCCGGTCTGCTTCATGTATTTCCCCGCCTTGTCCTTGTAGCTGATCTCCGGCGGCGCGGCGCCCTGCAGGAACAGGAACTGGCAGATCCCCTCGAACGCATACACCCTGGCCGGCAGCGGCGTTGTGTTGCTGATCTCGATCGTCACCTGCCCCTCCCATTCCGGCTCCAGCGGCGTCACGTTCACGATGATGCCGCACCGCGCATACGTGCTCTTGCCGAGGCAGATCACCAGGATGTCGCGCGGGATGCGGAAATATTCCACCGTGTGCGCCAGCGCGAAGGAGTTGGGCGGGATGATGCAGGCCGGCCCCTGCCGATCGACAAAGCTCGTCGGCGCGAAATCCTTGGGGTCGATGATCGCGCTGTCCACGTTGGTGAACACCTTGAACCGGTCCGCCACCCGCGCGTCGTACCCGTAGGAGGAAAGCCCGTAGGAGATCACCCCGTCGCGCTTCTGCGCCTCGACGAAGGGCTCGATCATGCCGTGCTCCGTCGCCATGCGGCGGATCCAGTGGTCGGGCATCACCGGCATGCGGCTGGCTCCTCGGGCGAGGGTTCGGCGGGGGAGGGGGGCTGCGTCGCGCCCGCCCGCGCGCGGGCCTGCGCCTTGCGCCGGCGCAGGTTCTCGCGCAGCGCCGCCGCGAGCCGCTCGGCGCGCTCATCCGCGGCCGGCGGCTGGCGGGAACGGCCGGTGGCGGCTGCTGCCGGGTTGGCTGCTGCCGGGTTGGCTAACGGGGCGGGATCTTCGGCCATGACCGGCAGAAGCCCCGCCCCGCGCCCCGCGTCAAGGCTCCCGCTCCGGGTCGGGGGCGTCCCATCCCGGACCAGGTGCGCAACCCCGACGGAAGCCTAGAACCGGTAGCCGATGCCCAAGCCCACCACGATCGGGTCGAGCCCGGTCTTCGCGATGATCGCGCCGCCGTTCAGGTGCGCCTCGGTGTTGAGGAAGATCTGCTTCACGTCGCCATTGATGAACCAGTGCCCGGCGACGTTGTAGTCGAACCCCGCCTGCAGCACCGCGCCCACGTTGTTCTGGAAGCTGAGCCGCTGCACCGCGCCCCCGGCGGCGTGGGTATCGTAATAGAACGTCACGTTGATGCCGGCGCCGACATAGGGGCTGAAGCGCTCGCGCGGCATGAAGTGGTACTGCACCGTCAGCGTCGGCGGCAGCACCCAGGTATCGCCCACGTTCACGTCGCCGAGAGCGGTGCCCACCGCCGTCACGCTGTGCTGCGTCGTCGCGGCGATGAGCTCGAAGGCGATGTTGTCGGTGAGGAAGTAGGAGACGTCGAGCTCCGGCGCCGCGGCGCTGTCCACCGAGACCTTGCCGCCGATCGCGGAGATGGACACGCCATTGTCCTGCGGGATCACCCCGATGCCGCGGGCGTGCAGCAGGATGGTGCCGGCCTCGAGCCCCACCGGAGCCTCGGAGAAGAACCCCTGCGCCTGGGCCACGCCCCCCAGGACCGGTAAGACCGCCAGCGAAAGGGCGATCGGAGCGCCGTAGAGCAGCGATTTCATGATGGCCTCCTTGCCTCGGCTGCCCCCTGGAGGGGCGGCAAGGACACCCTAATCCCGGCAGCCAGGGTGCCGCTTTGACCCGCATCAACCCAACCCGGCCCCGGTCTCGCGCCACCGCAACCCGCCCACCGCCCGCGCCACCCCGGCCGGGCCGGCGGCGGTTGCGTGTTGGGGGCCGATTGGCTACGTAGCCCCGCCGCGCGCTGCTGTAGCTCAGAGGTAGAGCACTCCCTTGGTAAGGGAGAGGTCGACAGTTCAATCCTGTCCAGCAGCACCAGCGCGGGGCGCCTGGCATTGCGGATCTGGGCGCCTGGCCGTCCGAGACCGGCTCTCGCCGCGAGCGCGTGAAACACCCTCGCTGGCACGCGCGAAGGGACGGTCTGTGCCGGTGTCGCCCGGGCGCCGGACCGGGGCGCTGGACCGGGGCGCTTGAACCGCCGGCATGGTTTCGTCCGGTTTCGGTTGTTTTCAGAGGCTCTCGTGGCCAAGATGCTCGCTCCGGGGCCGCCGGTTCCAGCGCAAAGCGTCATCATGGGGAGAGCGCGAGACGATGAAGAAGAACGTCGCGCATCTGGTCCAGAGAGCCATGCGAGGTCTCGGCTACGAGGTCCTTTCGTCGTGGCGGCTCTCTGAACTGACAAAATCGAAAAACAAATACCTGACCGAGCTTTTCCAGAAATTCGATATCGGCTTGGTGTTGGATATCGGGGGAAACAAAGGGCAGTTCA
>DAHUXX010000259.1 GCA_027306955.1 Acetobacteraceae bacterium
GGCGCGGAACGCCAGCGCGGGATCGGACATGGCGCTCACGCGTGGGCGGCGCTGGGCGCCGCCTCGAGCACGAGGTGCAACAGCTTCCCGAACTGCGCGGCGGTGACCGCCTGGCCCGGCGTGTCGGTATCGACGCGGTGCACGAAAACCGCGTCCAGCGCCGGGATCACCACCACGTGGTGCCCGCCGGCGCCGTTGGCGGCATAGGTGCCCGGCGGCACGACGGCGTTGGGGAACAGGATGCCGGCGCGCGCGACCCACCAGAGATAGCCATAGGCGCCGCGGGTGCCGGCCTCGGAATACGGCAGCACGCTCTGCGCGACCCAGTCCGCCGGCACGACCTGCCTGCCGCCGAAGCGGCCGCGCCGGAGGAACAGCTCGCCAAAGCGGGCGAGGTCGCGCGCGGTCATGCGGAACGGGTAGGCGGGGTGGACGGAATCCGGAAGCTCCACCAGCTTGCCGTCCTCGGCCGCGCGGAAATCCTGCATGCCACAGGGCCCGGCGATGCGTTCGGCGAAATCCGCGTGGATGTCGGGGGCGCAAAGCTGGCGGAAGGCGGTGCCGAGCGCGTTGAAATCCCAGTTGTTGTAGCACCAGGTCGTGCCGGGGCCGGCGCTGCCGCGCGCGGGCTTGATGGAGACCATCCAGTCCGTCTCGTAGCCGCTCGGGTGGTAGACGCCGGAGCGGGCGGTCAGCAGGTCATGCAGCGTCGCGAGCTTCTCGCGCGGCGTGAGGCCCTGGCGGTCGTCGATGCCGAGCGCGCCGATGGTGGTTTCGAGGTCGAACCGACCCTCCGCCTCGTGGATGCCGGCGAGGGCGGAGATGAGGCTCTTGCGGATGGAGTGGACGCTCCACCGCCGCCCGGTCTCGCCCCAGGCGTCCACCACGCGCCCGCCGGCCACCAGCATGGCGGCCGACGTGTGGATGGTCGCGGCATGGGCGCGCGCGGCGGCGAGTGCGTCCGCGGACCAGCCGGCGTCGGCTTGCGTCTGCCAGCGTGGCCAGGTGCCGATATCGGTCACGGGAACCTCCTTCTGGTGTAGCGGAATACGCGGCGAGCCCCGTAGTCTGGCGCGAATGGACACGGCGGCAAAGTTGGAGGGTCCAGGGGCCAAGCCCCTCGCGGGTCCGGGCGGCGCCCGGGATCTCGCGATCATGACGCTGCTCGGCTTCGCCAGCGGCCTGCCGCTGTCGCTGTCCGGCTTCACGCTGCGCTACTGGCTTGCCGAGGTGCATGTACCGCTGGGGCTGGTCGGGCTCACCGCCAATCTCGGGCTTGCCTACCTGCTCAAGTTCCTGTGGGCGCCGCTGCTTGACCAGGTGGTGCCGCTGCCGGGGTTCGGGCGCCGGCGGGCGTGGCTGCTCACCGCGCAGCCCCTGGTGGCGGCGGCGATCGTCTGGCTCGCGCTGGGCAACCCCAGGGGCGCCATGCTGCCGGTGTTCGCGGCGGGGGCGCTGGTGGCATTCTTCTCCGCGACGCAGGACATCGCGATCGACGCGTGGCGGATCGAGACCTTCCCGGCGGACCGGCTGGGGGTGGCGACGGCGGCCTATGTCTGGGGCTATCGCGCGGCGATGCTGGTCTCGGGCGCCGGCGCGATCGTGCTCGCGGGCGTGCTGGGCTGGCGCGGCTCGCTGCTGGCGATGGCGGCGCTGATGGCGGCGTGCATGTTGGTCACCTGGTTCGCGCCGGAGCCCGAGGCGCCGGCGCTCTCCCACCGCCACGGCTTCGCGGCGCGGCTGCGCGAAGGGGTGGTGGAGCCGTTGCGGGAGTTCGTCTCGCGGCGCGGCGCCTGGGTGATGCTCGGTTACGTGGGCCTGTTCAAGCTCGGCGAGGCGTTCGCGGGGGTGATGCTGCCGGCCTTCTACCAGGCGCTGGGGTTCAACCGGGCGGCGGTGGCGCTGGCGATGGGGCCATTGTCGCTGCCGGCCTCGCTCGCGGGGATCACCATCGGCGGCTGGCTGGTGGCGCGCATCAAGCTCGGGCCGGCACTGATCGTGACCGGGTTTTTGCAGATGGCGCTGATGGGGCTTTACGTGGTGCTGGCGGCCCACCCCGCGCATGGGCTGCTCTACGCCACCTCGGTCACGGAATCCTTCGTCGAGAGCCTCGCGGACGCGGCCTACCTCACCTACCTTTCGGTGCTCTGCGCGCCAGCGTTCACGGCGACCCAATACGCGCTGCTGAGTTCCATCGCGCCCTTGCCGGCGCGCACGCTGGGCGGGCTGTCCGGGTTCATGGCCGCGGCGCTGGGGTGGAAGCTGTTTTATTCCGTGGCCATGCTGTCCTCGCTGCCGGGGATGGTGCTGATGCTGGTCATCCTGCGCTGGTACCCGCCGAGGCCGTGGCAACGGACTTGAGGCTCGCCTCCATGGCTTGCCGGATGGGCGGATGGGAGGACGGGAGGACGGAGCAAATGAAACCGACCCGGTAACGAACAGCGGCGCCTATTCGGCGGCGAGCGCCAGCTTCGCCTCCGCGGCGCGGGCCCAGACGGCGGTGTCGTGGAACACCGCGCCGCCGGCCGGTGCCGCGGGCTCGGCGGAGGTCAGCGCGTTGATGCCGATGCCGCCCTCGAACGCCTCGTTGGGCCACACGCTCTCCACCACCAGCACGCCTGGCTGCAGCCCGTCGAAGATCTTCGCGTGCACCACCACCTCGCCGCGCGCGTTGCCGAGCGCCACGCGCTCGCCCTCGCCCACGCCGAGCCTCGCGGCATCGGCGGGGTGGACCAGCACGCAGGGCCTGCCCTCGCGCCGGCGGGAGGTGGGCGTCTCGGTGAAGGAGGTGTTGAGGAACTGCCGCGCCGGGGCGGTGACGAGGCGGAACGGGCGCTCAGCCGTCGCCGCGTCCTCCACGGCGAAATGGTCGGGCAGTTCCGGCATGGTGTGGCCGAGCGGGCCGAGCGCCTGCCAGTCCGGGCGGAAGCGGAATTTCCCGTCCGGATGGCCGAAGCCGTTGAGGAAATGCGCGTCCTCGAAGCTGGTCTGCGCGTCCACCCAGCGCCGCTGCAGCACCTCCGCTGCCCCCGGCCAGCCGCTGGCGCGCAGCGTTTCGTCGATGATCTCCATCGCCGTCATCGACCAGGCGCGGTGCGTGCTGCCCAGGCGCCGCGCCAGGCCCTGCAGCACCTCGTGGTTGGAGCGGCATTCGCCCGGCGGCTCGACCAGCTTCGGCCCGATCTGGATGTGCGGGTGGCCGCCGGCGTCGTAGATGTCGTCGTGCTCGAGGAACATGGTCGCGGGCAGGACGATGTCCGCCATGCGCGCGGTTTCCGTCATGAACTGCTCGTGCACCACCGTGAACAGGTCGTCGCGGGCGAAGCCGCGCGCGACCAGCGCCCCCTCCGGCGCCACCACCACCGGGTTGGTGTTCTGGATGAACAGCATCGTGACCGGCGGGCCATGGCCGAGGTCGCGCCGGTCCCCGGTCAGCACCGGGCCGATGCGCGACATGTCCAGCGTGCGGATCGCGGGGTCCACCATCTCCGTGCCCCAGATCAGCCGGCTGTCCCAGTGGTAGAGATCGCGCGCGTTCCAGAAGGCGCCGCCGCCGCGATGCTGCCACTTGCCGGTGACGGCGGGCAGGCAGGAGACGGCGTGCATCGCCGCCGCCCCGTTGCGCACCCGGGTGAAGCCGTAGCCGAGGCGGATGAAGGCGCGGTCCGTCGTGCCGTAGAGGCGGGCGAAATCCTCGATCTGCTGGACGGACAACCCCGTGATGTCGCTCGCCCACGCGGGCGTGCGGCTGGCGAGGTGGCGCTCCAGCGCCTCGGGGTCGTCGGTGTAGCGGGCCATGTAGGCGCGGTCCGCGTACCCGTCGCGGAAGGCGATGTGCATCACCGCGCAGGCGAGCGCGCCGTCCGTCGCGGGGCGCGGGGCAAGGTGAATGTCCGCTACCTCCGCCGTGCCGTTGCGATAGGGGTCCACCACGACCAGCTTCGTCCCGCGCTCCTTCCGCGCGCGGGCGACGTGGGTCATCACGTTGACCTGGGTCGCAACGGGGTTGGTGCCCCAGACGACGATGAGGTCCGATTCCACCATCTCGCGCGGGTCGGCGCCGGTGATGCGGCCGGCGCCGGCAAGCCAGCCGGTGCGCGCGATGGAGGAG
>DAHUXX010000266.1 GCA_027306955.1 Acetobacteraceae bacterium
GTGAAAGCTGCTGTAGGCGAACGCGGCGTAGGATCCGCCAACCGCCCAGGTGGCGCCGGGCGCGAACGCCACGGTGGAGAAGCCGAGATACTGCCCGGGAAGCGACGCCAGACCCACCTGCCCGCCCAGCGTGGACGCGACCGTGCCGCCGAGCAGCAGTTCCGTGCCGTAGACCCGCCCGCCAAACGTCGATCCCGGCAGCACCTCGACCAGACCCGCCGACGCCGCCGTCGCCCCGAACGCTCCCGCCGCGCCGATGATCGTTCCGGCGTTGACGAGCGTGCCGGCGGGTTTGCTGCTTGCGGAAATAACCACGCCTGCGCCGAGCGAAGCCGAGATCGTGCCGCCCGCCGCGTTGGTGAGGTAGCCGCCGGCGGTAAGCTTGATCGCGCCCGCCGAGCTCGTCCCCGTCGAGGCGATGCGCCCGGCATTGATCACCGTGGCGGGCGACGATGCGACGCTCAGCGCCTCGTAATAGCCGGCGATGAGGCCGCTTGCCGCGTTGCTCAGAACGCCGCCGACCAGGTAGATGCCGGTACCGAAGAACGTTGCGGTGGGTCCGCCGCCGACGCCGTCGATGGTGCCGCTGTTGACGATCGTGCCGGCCAGCCCGCCGCCGGCATAATTCCGCTCGTAGACACCGTTCCATCCGGCGATCAGCCCGCTGTTGACCAACTCGCCGTTGGAAACCTGCACCGCGTTCGAGAAGGATGCCGTCGCGGTGACGGTGCCGGCGTTAAATGCCGTCGCGGAATCGATCCGCAGCACCAACCCCGAATTCCTGATCAGCCCGTCGTTGACCAGTGTGGCGCCGTTGCCGAGGCCGACGCCGATGTTGCCGCCGGCGACGGTTCCGATGGCCGCGTTGCTGAACAGCCCCGCGGCATAGAATGCGACGGCTTCATTGCCGCCAAGCGTGCCGCTGGCCAGGATCGTGCCATCGTTGAGGAACGTCTGGGTTCCCCGGCTCGCGGTGACGCCGCCCTCGTTGCTGATGACGACGGCGCCCGCGGCATTGGTGAAGGCCGCGTCGCCCACCAGCTGGACCGCGTCGCCAAGCCCGGTGCCGGTGGCGGTGATGAGGCCGAGATTGACGATGCTGTTGGCGCCGATCGCGACTGTCGGCTCATAGCCGTAGACCCCGCGTGCATAGCCGATGATGGTGCCGCTGTTGGTCAGCGTGGCGCCATGCTCGAGCTCGACGCCAAAGGCGTTGAACCGGCTCGCGACGATGGTGCCGGCGTTGGTGACAAACCCGCCGACCGCGTCGACGGCGGCGCCACCGGTGGGATAGCGGGTATAGTTGTTGGCGCTGGTGCCGAGGGCGGTGATCACGCCGCTGGTAACGTTGGTAAGCGCATCCCCGGCGCCGAGGCGCACCGCCATATCGTACGGCGTCGCGTTGGCGATCACGCCCGCGTTGATCGCGCTCGCCCCGGTGCTGGCCGCGAGATCGAGCCCCACCGCGCCGCCCTCGATCGTGCCGCCCATGGCGTTGCTGACAACGCCGCCGGCGCCGAGAAAGACGGCGATGCCCTCGACATGGCCGTTGGCGCCAAGCGTGCCGCCATCATTCTCCGTCGCTAGGATCGTCCCGGCATTGCTCAGCGTGCCGGCGGCGCCCGTGATCACCAGGCCTGCGTCGTAGCCGCCGATCAGCCCGCTCGCGGTGTTGATGACCACGCCGCCGGCCGCCAGCGACACGCCGGTGCCCTCGTCGGCACTTGCGAGAATGGTTCCGAGATTCGCCACGTCCCAGGCGTTGGACGCGGCCACCCCGAACAGGCCCGAAAGCCCCGCGGAAACCGCGATCGTTCCTGCGATGGTGATCGGGCTCGCGTAGCCCGGAGCGCTCAGCGACAAACTCGCCGTGCGCGAGCCCGTGATCGACTGCGACAAGGTGGCGTTCTCCACGCAGGGATCGCGAACCCTAGGCTCGCCATCCCGGGCGAGTCATCCCCAATCCCTGCCGACGCCTTTCTAGACGACCGGGTTTTCCGCGAGGAACGCGCGCGTCGCCGCCACTGCCTCGGCCAGGCCCACACGCCGCGCGGGAACCGGGAAGGCCGACAGCAACCGTGACGGCGTACGGCGGTCGAGCAGGACAAACACGCCGCGATCCCCCTCCGCGCGGATCAGTCGCCCGAAGGCCTGGCGCAGCCGCATCCGCACCACGCGCGCGTCGTAGGCCTGCGGGTCGCCGCCGGAGAGGTGGATGCGCCGCTCGCGGTGCAGGATATCCGGCCGCGCCCAGGGTACGCGCTCGAACACGACGAGCCGTAGCGCGCGGCCCGGCACATCGACGCCGTCGCGCATCGCGTCGGTGCCGAGCAGGCAACTCTCGGGCTCGGCGCGGAACACATCGACCAGCGTGGCATTGTCCATCGCGTCGACATGCTGCGCGTAGAGCGGAATTCCCGCCGCCTCCACCCGCTCGGCGATGCGCGCATGGACGGCGCGCAGCCGCGCGATCGCGGTGAACAGACCGAGCCCGCCCCCGCCGGCGGCGAGAAACAGCTCGCGATAGGCGGCCGCGACCGCGTCGAGCTCCGGCGCCACGTCGGCCACGACAAAAACCTGCGTCTGGCGCCAGTAGTCGAAGGCGCTCGGCACCACCACGCGGATCGCCGGCGAGGGCAGGTGCGTGGCGCCCACACGCGCCTCCGCGTCCAGCCACGCCGTCTCCACGTCCGCCTCGCCCGCATCGCGCAGTGTCGCCGAGGTTACCACCATGCCCTGCGCCGGCCGCGCGAGGCTCATCGCGAAGGGAATCGTAGGGTCGAGAAAGTGGCGCAGCAGCGCTGCATCCCGCTCCGTCCCGTCGCGCCGCTCGAGGCGCAGGAACAGCACCTGCTCCTGCCGCACGCCAGGCTCCGGCGGCTGTGCCTGCACCGCGCCGAGCATGTCGACCCAGGCGGTGAGCGGCAGGATCACGCGGCGCGCCAGGCTGCGGCAGGCAGCCTCGATGCGGTTGCGCATCGCAGGGTCCAGCTCCTCCGCCTCCTCGTCGAGGCGGTGATCGAGCAGCCGTGCCAGCTCCTTCGCGGGCTCCACGATGCGCGACAGCGCCCGCGCGAACTCGCCCGCCGAGGCCGCAAGTGCCGGGCCCACGGGATGCAGGTCGCATTCGAGCGTGCCCTCCTCGCCCTCGCTGCGCGCCAGCACCTGTGCGCGCAACGCGGCGAGGAACGCCTCGCCTGGCCCCGCTGGCCCCGCGAGCGCGCCATCCGGCGCCATCCACTCGCGCGTGGGCAGCGTACGGGCGGCGCGCAGCAGGGAAGCGAGCGCCTCCTCCAACGACGGGCGGCCGAGCACCAGTTCCTCGACGCGCCGCCGCAGGCCGCGCGCGCGCGAGCGCCCGCCCTCCGCGCCGAGCAGCCAGCGCCGCAGCTCCGCCGCCTCCTGTGCCGAGAGCGCGATCGCGAAGGCCGAGTCCGCCGCGTCGAACAGGTGGTGGCCTTCGTCGAACACGTAATGCGTCGGCACCAGGTGGTCGTCGAGCCCGCCCCAGACCGCCTGCGCCATGGTCAGCGCGTGGTTGGCAACGATTATGTCCGCGCCCTGCGCGCGGCGGATGACGTGTTCCGGAAAACAACGGCGCCAGTGGAAGCAGCCGGCGTGGATGCACTCGCCCCGCCGGTCCACAAGGGATGCGATGCGCGCGGGGCCGAACAGTTCCGCGAACCAGCCGGGCAGGTCGCCGCCCGAAATGTCGCCATCGGACGTGGCGCCGATCCAGCGCGCGATCAGCCCGAGCGCGATATCCGCGCCACCGCCCGCCACCGCTTCCTCGTAGTTGAGCAGGCAGAGGTAGTTCTCGCGCCCCTTGCGCACCACGACGCGGGCGCGCCGCTTGTTCGGATCGCGATAGAGGCGCGCCAGCTCCGCCTCCACCTGGCGCTGCAGGTGCCGCGTGTAGGTGGAGACCCAGACAGGCGCGCCGTTGGTCTCGGCCCACAAGGTTGCAGGCGCGATGTAGCCGAGCGTCTTGCCCGTGCCGGTGCCGGCCTCGGCAAGCACCACATGCGGATCGCCGCGCGCCTGCCTGGGCGCGAAGGCTGCGGCGACCGCGGCGGCATAGTCGGCCTGCATCGGCCGCGGCTCGGCGGGGGCGCCGAGCATCGCGGCAAGCCGTGCCCGCGCCGCTTCCGGCGAGACGGCATGCGCGGTGGGCTGCGGCCGTGGCGCGGCGTCCTCCCACTCGGGCAACCGCTTCCAGACGCGCAGCGCATCCGGCCCCGACTCCGCTGGCGCCGCGAGAGCGGCGCGCACCGCGCTGCCCCAGGTCCACCCGGCCGCCGCCATCCGCGCCGCGATCGCCCCGGCGTCGCGCCCGGCGCCGGTTCCGCGCAGCAGCGCGAGATGCCCGAGCAGGAGGTCGGCCCTGTCCGCGAGCATGGCCGCCGCCGCCTCCATCCCCTCCGGCGGTTCGAATCCCAGGGCCAGCGCGAGCCCGCGCGGCGTCGGCGCCGCGGGCCGCGCCGGATGCACGAAGGCGAACAGCTCCAGGAGGTCGAAGCAGGCGAAGCCGCGCGAGCCCAGCCGCCGCGCGGTTGCCGGCGCGTGCACCAGGAGCGGCGGCGCGCGGTCGCGCAGCGCGCGCAGCGCGTCGCGCGGCGCCAGCCGCAGCACTTCGCCCGAGGCATCGAGCAGCACGGCGCGCCCGGCACCCGCCACCAGCGCCGGCGCTGCCTCCCCGGACGGCCGATCATCCTTCACGCCGCAAAACTCTCCACTCCCGGGCACCCATCCGCCGGCGCCGCCACACATTGACCCCCGCTGGACCCGTCCATAGGTTGCGCCCCCATGTCACAGGCCACCCGACAGGCTCCCGCATCAGGCACGTCCGCGCCATCCCCCTCCTCCTGGCCGTTCGAGGAGGCGAAGAAGGTCGCCGAGCGCATCGCCGCCGCGGGCAGGGACACGGCCCTGTTCGAGACCGGCTACGGCCCCTCCGGCTTGCCGCATATCGGCACCTTCGGCGAGGTCGCGCGCACCAGCTGGGTCCGCCACGCCTTCACGCGACTCACCGGCAAGCGGTCGCGCCTGATCGCCTTCTCCGACGACATGGACGGGCTGCGCAAGGTGCCGGACAACGTTCCCAACCGCGAGATGCTGGCGCGCTATCTCGGCCAGCCGCTGACGCGCATCCCCGACCCGTTCGGCACCCACGAGAGCTTCGGCGCGCACAACAACGCGCGACTGCGCTCCTTCCTCGACGAATTCGGCTTCGAGTACGAGTTCGCCTCCTCCACGGACTATTACCGGGCCGGCACCTTCGACGCGACGCTCAGGCGCGTGCTGGAGCGCCATGACGCGATCCTCGCCCTGGTGCTCCCCACGCTCGGGCCCGAGCGGCGCGCGACCTATTCGCCGATCCTGCCCATCCATCCGCGCACCGGGATCGTGTTGCAGGTGCCGATCGAGCGCTGCGACCCCGATGCCGGAACGGTCGTCTGGCGCGACCCCGAGGATGGTTCCGCCATCGAAACGCCCGTCGCGGGCGGCGCCTGCAAGCTGCAATGGAAGGCGGACTGGGCGATGCGCTGGGCGGCACTCGGCGTCGACTACGAGATGTCGGGCAAGGACCTGATCGACTCCGTGCGCCTCTCGGGGCGCATCTGCAAGGCCCTTGGCACCGAGCCGCCGGTCGGCTTCACCTACGAGCTGTTCCTCGACGAGAACGGCCAGAAGATCAGCAAGAGCAAGGGCAACGGGCTCTCGGTCGAGGAATGGCTGCGCTATGCGCCGCCCGAAAGCCTGGCGCAGTTCATGTACCAGGCGCCGCAGCGCGCCAAGCGGCTCTATTTCGACGTCATTCCGCGCGCGACGGACGAGTATGTCGCCAACGCGCAGAAAGCGATGGCGGTGCCGGACGACACCACAAACCCCGCGTGGCACATCCATGCCGGGCATGTGCCGCAATCCGCCGCGAGCCCGATCCCGTTCGGGATGCTGCTCAACCTCGCGAGCGTGGTGAACGCGGAGTCCGCCGATATTCTCTGGGGCTTCATCCGCCGCTACGTCCCCGGCGCGAGCCCCGAGGACATGCCGTTCCTGGCCCGCCTGGTGGACTATGCCGTCGCCTACTACCGCGACCGCATCCGCCCGGCGAAGACGTTCCGACAAGCCAACGACATCGAGCGCGCGGCGCTGGCCGACCTCGCCCGCACGCTGGCCGACCTGCCGGCCTCCGAGCCGGGCGACGCGATCCAGGAACTGCTCTACGAGGTCGGCAAGCGCCACGCCTTTGCCAACCTGCGCGACTGGTTCGCCTGCCTCTACCAGGTGCTGCTCGGCCAGCAGGAGGGCCCGCGCTTCGGCCCGTTCGTCACGCTCTACGGCGTCGCCGAGACCGTGGCGCTCATCGAGACCGCGCTCGACCGCCCCGCCGACGCGGCCTGATCGCCCTTCGCGATGACCCCTTCCGGCGGCAGGGAGAAGACGGGCAAGCGACTGCTGCGCCTGGCGCCGACCCTGCTCGGGCTCGGCCTGCTGGTCGCCGCCTTCTTCGGCGTTCGCCACGAGCTGCGCCACCTCAAGCCCGGCGACATCCACCGCGCACTTGCCGCGATCCCACAGAGCACGGTGCTGCTGGCGGCGGGGCTGACCGTCGTCTCCTACGGGCTGCTGACCTTCTACGACCGGCTCGCGACGATCTATGCCGGCAAGAAGGTGGGCACGCTGCGCGTCGCCTTCGCCAGTTTCTGTGCCTACGCGCTCGCGCACAGCCTCGGCGTTCCGGCGCTGTCCGGGGCGGCGGTTCGGCTGCGGCTCTACGCGCTGTGGGGGCTGTCGCCGGTGCAGATCGGCAAGGTCACCGCCTTCTGCGGCCTCACCTTCGGGCTCGGCGCGCTGGTGCTCGCCGGCATCGTGCTGGTGTGGGAGCCCTCGACGGTGCCGTTCATCGGCGCCCACGCCCCCGGCTGGGCGCTGCGCGGCATCGGGCTCGCACTGTTCGCCATGGTCGTTGCCTACGCCACGCTCGCGCGCACGCTGGGCCGGATGCGGCTGTTCGGCACCGAGATCGAGCTGCCGGGCCTGCGCATGGCCTTCGCGCAGATCCTGCTCGCGACCGTCGACGTCGCCTTCACCGCGCTGATCTTCTTCGTGCTGCTGCCGCCGGCGCCGGGGCTGACGTATCTGCGCTTTCTCGGCGTCTATCTCGCCGCCTACTCGGCGGGGCTGATCGCCAACGTCCCGGGCGGGCTCGGCGTCTTCGACACCGGCATGCTGCTCGGCCTCGCGCCCTGGCTGAAGGCGCCCTCGGTCCTCGGCGGATTGCTCATCTTCCGGCTCTACTACTACGTGATTCCGCTCTTCATCGCCGGCGGGCTGTTCGCGGGCCACGAGGCGCTGTTGCGCAGCCGCGAGCTGGCCGGCCGTCCCGCCAGCGGCGCCGCGGGCGGGTGGGTTCAGCCCGAAATGGCGGTGGGCCTGGTCGCGGGTCTCGTCGCCCTCGCGGCGGCGCTGCTGCTCTCGCTCGGGGCGCTGGAGCACAGCCCCGCGATCGTCCGCCCCGGCTTCGACATCGCCTCGCTGTTCTTTGGCGCCAGCCAGTTCGCCCCGAGCCTGCTGGGTGCCGCGCTGCTGGTGATCGCGCTGGCGCTCAACCAGCGCGTCGTGCTCGCCTGGCGCGCGGCGCTCGTGCTGCTGGTGGCCGGCGCCGCGCTGACCTGGGCGCAGGGCCAGCCAGGCTGGATCGTGCTCTGGCTCGCCGCGACGGCCGCCGTGGTGGCTCCGTTCCGCCCGCTCTTCTCCCGCCGTTCCCGGTTGATCGCGGGTCCGTTCGACGCGCCGACCACGCTGTCGCTGGTCGCCCTCGCGGTGGGGATCGGCGTGCTGGCCTCGACCGCCCAGCGCGTGCGCGCCTTCGCCCATGCCGGCATCGGCCGCGGCGGAGGCAGCTTCTGGGGCATCGTCGCCTCCGACGACATTCCGCACGGCGTGCGCGCCTCGGTCGGGCTCGCCACAGTGATCGCGCTGATCGCGCTGTGGCGCCTGGTGCGGCCCGCACGCGTCGCCTACGACCCGTGGAACAGCACCACGGCGGCGCGTTTCGCGGCCCTCGGTTCACCCGAACCCGTGGGCGCCGACGGCATCGTCTGGGGCGAGGGGCGCCGCGCGGCGATCGCGTTCCGCCGCCGCGACCGCGTGCTGCTGGGCCTGGGCGATCCGACCGGCGCCGACGAGGACCGCGCTTCCGCGCTACGCCGGCTGCGCGACCTCGCCGTCGAGGAGGGGCGCGATCTCGCGGTGCTGGACGCCGGCGGCGGCCTCGCGCCAGTCTATGGCGAACTCGGACTGGTGCTGCTGCCGCTGGATGGCGCGGGCTTCCCCGGCAGCAATCTCGCGTGCGCCGAGCGCGACCTCGCGATCCTGTTGCCGCTGTTGCACGAGAAGCCGGCGTAGCGGCGCCGGAAAATGAAACCGGGAAAATGAAAACGCCGCCGGATCGCTCCGGCGGCGCGTATCAGCGTCCGCTGTTTGCTGTGCTCAGAGCAGCTTGGCTCAGAGCAGCTTGAGGTTGGTCGCCGCCGCCTTACCGCGCTCCATCGCGGTGTCGTAGGAAACCTTCTGCCCCTCGTTGAGCCCACGCAGGCCGGCCGCCTGCACCGCGGTGATGTGGACGAACACGTCCTTGCCACCGTCCTGCGGCATGATGAACCCATAACCCTTCGTGGTGTTGAACCACTTGACCGTCCCGGTCGCCATTTCCGTCACTCCGTCATTTTCGCCCCGCAACAGCGCGGGGCTGGAAACAACCGTGCCTCTGGTCTCTTGAAGGCACCGGACGAAGTGCCGGGTCGCGCAGCAAGCCGAGCCAAGATGCGATTGCCAAGGTAAAATGCCCGCAATTGTGAGCAAATGTCAATTGCGGCGATTTTTGTGCCATCAGCCATCACGATTCCGCTGTCTAGATCGCCATCCGTACCACCCGCCCCGCCTGGACGATCCCGGGAATATTCCGCTCCGGTTGGGCAAGAGGCGTCACGTCCTCCAACGGGTTGCATCCGGTGACGAGCAGGTCGGCGATGGCCCCCTCGGCCACGATGCCGAGCCTGCCCTGCATGCGGATCAGCTTCGCCGCCTCGGTGGTCGCCGCGGCGAGGATCTCGCGCGCCGGCAGCACGCGCGCGCGGATCGCGAACTCCTCGCTCTGACGGACATGCGTCTCGCCGAGCAGGTCGGTGCCGAACGCCATCCGCACACCGGCGTCGCGCAGGATCGAGAGACTGGCGAGGCCGGCGCCGCGCACATCCTCGATCTTCGCAATGGATGCCGGCGGCAGGCCGAGGCGCGGTCCGTCGGTCGCCAGCGCCTCGTAGGTCACCAGCGTCGGTACCGCGACACAGCCGGCCCTGGCAGCGAGGGCTGCCGTCGGCGCGTCGATGCGGTTGCAGTGCTCGAGGCTGTGCACACCCGCGGCAACCGCGCGCGCGATCGCGGGCGAGGTGTAGAGATGCGCGGAGACATAGGTTCCGGCGTCCGCCGCCTCCTCCACCGCGGCGCGCATCTCGGCCTCGGAATAACCTTGCCAGGCGATCGGGTCGGTGGGGCTCGCGACGCCGCCGTTGGCCATGATCTTGATGAACATCGCCCCTTCGCGCAGTTCCTCGCGGGCGGCGCGGCGCACCTCGTCCACGCCGTCGGCGACGCGCCCGAGCGCGCCGAAATTGCGCCGCCAGCGATGCGGGTCGTGCCAGTCGTTACGCGGCCGGAGATCGACATGCCCGCCGGTCTTGGACAGCGCCTTGCCGCAGACGACGAGGCGCGGCCCCTCGGCGAGCCCGGCCTCGACAGCCTCGGCCAGCGCGAGCGGCGCACCGCCGACGTCGCGCACCGTGGTGAAGCCGCGATGCAGCATCCCCTTCATGATCGGCAGCGAGCGCAGCACGGCCGTCGCTTCCGGCAGCTGCGCGTTCTGGCCGAGATTCATCATCGAGGCAACGACATGCACATGGCAGTCGATCAGCCCCGGCATCAGCGTGCGGCCCTTGAGGTCGACGACGAGCCGGTCCGCCGCCGCGACAGGGCGCGCCGCGAGATCGCGGATCGTTCCGTCCTCGACGAGGACATGTCCCTCGATCGGCTCGGCGCGCGTGGCGTCCACGATGCGGGCATTGGCGAACAGGATCTGTTTCGGTTGGGTCATGCGATCTCCCTAGCGCCAATCCACGGGCAAACCCAGGGCGCCGGGTTCGATCACGGCACCAATCGAGGCGGCGAGCGGGCCGGCGACCGCGGGCGTGGCGGCAAGGATCGGGCTACCCTCGCTCATCGTCGGGCCCGCGGTGAAGGGCGAGATCCGTGCCCCCGCCTCCGCCAGGATCGCGAGCCCGGCCGCGACATCCCAGAGATTGGAGTGCAGCTCCACATAGGCATCCGTGCGCCCGCACGCGACATCCATGAGCGCGAGCGCGCCGGAACCGCCGAGCCGGACCGCGGCACCCGTCCCCATGACGGCGGCGAGCATGGCCTGGAACATCGCATCCGGCCGCCGGCGCGACCAGCCGAGCTCCACCGTCCCCCGCTCCAGCACCGTGGTGGCCGCGACGCGGATCGGCGAACCATTGCAGGTGGCGCCGTGGCCGCGCGCGGCTGCGTAGATTTCGCCCAGCGCCGGGGCGGCGACCACGCCGAGCAGCGCCTCGTCGCCCGCCATCAGCCCCAGGGAGACGCAGAATCGCGTGCTGCCGCGCGCATAATTCGCGGTGCCGTCGATCGGGTCGATGACCCAGGTGAGCGCGCGCCCCGGGGCATTGGCGCGCCGCCCGCCCTCCTCGCCGAGGAACCCGTCCTGCGGGAAGGCCTGCGCGAGTGCCGCGCCGACGAAGCGCTCGATCGCGCCATCGGCCTCGGTCAGCCAGTCCTGCACACCCTTGAGCGTCGCCGCCGGCGCCCCCGCCCTCGGGCGCATCGCCAGCGCCATGCGCCCGGCCTCCTCCACCAGGCGCGTCGCGACCGTGAGCCGCGTTTCAAGATCACTCGTCGTCACGCGATCCCCCGTCGTCACATCCGTCATGCGTCCATGAGACCCCGTCCCCGTTGCGCCGGCAATCCCGTCCGGCCACAAAGTGCCATGCGCGTCATCGGTCTCACCGGCGGCATCGGCATGGGCAAGTCCGCGGCCGCGACGATGTTCCGTCGCCTCGGCCTGCCGGTGTTCGACGCCGACGCCGCGGTGCACCGCCTGCAGGCCCCCGGCGGCGCGGCACTGCCGGCGATCGCACGCGCCTTCCCCGGCACGGTGCGCGACGGTCGCCTCGACCGTGCCACCCTGCGCGCGTGCGTGCTCGCCGATCGCACGGCGCTGCGCCGGCTCGAGGCGATCCTGCACCCGATGGTGCGCGCCGCGCAGCGCCGGTTCCTCGCGCAGGCCCGCGCGCACGGCCATCGCCTCGCGGTGCTCGACATTCCCCTGCTGTTCGAGACCGGCGGCGAGAACCGCGCCGACATCCTCGTCGTCGTCTCAGCACCCGGATCGGTCCAGCGCGCGCGCGTGCGCGCCCGCGGTCGCAGCGACGCCGAGATCGCCGCCATTCTCGCGCGCCAGATGCCGGATGCCGAGAAGCGCCGCCGCGCCGACTACGTCGTCCGCACCGGGCTGTCGCGCCATCACAGTCAGCGCTATCTGCGCCGCCTGGTGCGCCAGTGGCGCGAAGAAGCGCGACGCAGGGAGGAAGTATGAACCGCGCCGTCCTGCTCGATACCGAAACGACAGGCCTCGACCCGCTCACCGACGACCGCGTCATCGAGATCGCCGGCATCGAGCTGGACGGCGACCTGCCGACGGGCCGGAGCTTCCATCACCTGATCAACCCCGGGCGCGACGTGCCGGAGGACGCGGTGCGGGTGCACGGCATCACGTCCGACCGCCTGCGTGACGCACCGCGCTTCGAGGAGATCGCCGATGACCTGCTTGAGTTCCTCGGCAACGGTCCCCTCATCGCGCACAACGCGACGTTCGACTTCGCGTTTCTCGACGCCGAGTTCACCCGCCTCGGCCGCGAGCCGCTCGACCGCGCGCGCATGGTGGACACGCTGGCGATCGCACGCGCCCGCTTCCCGGGCCTGCCCAACAGCCTCGACGCGCTGTGCCGCCGCTTTGCGATCGACCTTTCCGAGCGCACCACCCACAACGCGCTGCTCGATTGCCGGCTGCTGGCCGAGGTCTATGTCGAGCTGACCGGCGGGCGGCAGCGCGGCCTCGACCTCGCCGCGGCGCAGATTGCCCGCGCGGGCCTCGACTACGCCGCCCGCAAGCCGCGCACGCCGCGCCGCATCGAGCCGGACGCCGAGTCGCTCGCGGCGCACGCGGCATTCGTGGCCAAGCTCAAGAACCCGCTCTGGTAGAGCGCGCGAGACGGACCAGGTCCTCGCGCACACCGTTCGCGTCCACCACCGGCTGCCGCCAGGCCACCCGCACCACGCGCTCGCCCGCGGCGAGGTCGCAACCGTCCACGTCGACCGCGACCATGCGCGCCTACGCGATCCCCGCGATCGCCGCCATCGCCGCGCCATGGTCGGAATTGCAATGCGCCATGATGTCCGCCGCGGCTTCGGCCACCGCGGCGACCGGGGCAGCGTCCGCCAACAGGTCGCGCGGCGAGACCCGCGCCGCGAGCCCGAAGCCGCCGACCCATTGCGCGCCCGTCACCGCCAGGCGCCACAGCGTGAAATCCGCGAAGCCCGCGTAAAGCTGCGCATAGGGATGCAGCGCCAGCCAGCGTGCCTTGAGCGCCTCGTCCGGCTCCGGATGCGCGACCGCTTCCACGGAAAGCCGGGGCGCCGTCTGCGGGTTGGCCTCCACGGCCTCGCCGGCCACCAGCAGCGCGCAGCGCGGCTCCGCGCGGAGCTGCTTCGTATGCACGGAGAGCCCCGACAGGAACAGCAGCACCGACAGGTCCGGCGCCGTCGCCGGCGTCACCAGCGCCGCGTGCGGCTGCCCCTCGCTCACCGTCGCCAGCACGCCCTGCCGCGCAGCGCGCAGCAGCTGCCTCGCCGCCCATACCGTCTCGGCATTTGCCATATTGCGTTCTCTTTCTACCCCTGTTGCGCCATAATGCTGATGTCCCATGCAAGGGACGAAGGAGCACGCCGATGAAGCAGACCATCGCCCTCGTGGACGACGACCGCAACATCCTCACCTCGGTGCAGATGACGCTGGAGCAGGAGGGATTTCAGGTCCGCACCTACACCGACGGCGAGAGCGCCTTGCAGGGAATCACCGCGCGTCCCGTGGACCTCGCCGTGCTCGACATCAAGATGCCGCGCATGGACGGGATGGAGTTGCTGCAGAAGCTGCGCAAGACGTCCTCGCTGCCGATCATCTTCCTCACCAGCAAGGACGAGGAGGTGGACGAGCTGATGGGCCTGCGGCTTGGCGCCGACGACTTCATCACCAAGCCGTTCTCCCAGCGCCTGCTGATCGAGCGCATCAGGGCACTGCTGCGCCGCAACGAGGCGAGCCGCGCCGAAGGGTCGGGGGCGCTGCCCGCGGGCGTGCTCACGCGCGGCGAGCTCGTGCTCGACGAGAACAAGCACAAATGCACCTGGAAGGGTGTGGACATCCAGCTCACCGTCACCGAGTTCCTGCTGGTCAAGGCGCTGGCCACGCGGCCGGGCCTGGTGAAGTCGCGAGATCAGCTCATCGACGCCGCCTATGGCGAGAACATCTATGTCGATGACAGAACGATCGACAGCCACATCAAGCGCGTGCGCAAGAAGTTCCGCGCCAGCGACGAGAACTTCAACGCCATCGAGACGCTGTACGGCATCGGTTACCGCTACAAGGAGGGCTGAGCCCTGGTCACGTTCCTCCCGCGCTGCGCCTGATGCCCGACAGCGGCGTCCTGGTGACGGAAGAGCCGCGGACGCGGGCGCGTCCGCGGCGCCGGCGCCTGGCCTCGCCGCTGCTGCGCCGCATCCTGCTGGTCAACGCGCTGCCGCTCGGCCTGCTGGTCGTGACCCTGCTCTACCTCGACCAGTACCAGAACGGCCTGCTCGAGACGGAGGTCGGCACGCTGCGGGAGGAGGCGCGGATCTACGCCGCGGCCCTGAGCCAGAGCGCCGTGCTGCTGGACACCAAGGGCCAGCCGCGGCTCGACGCCCAACTCGCCCAGCCGCTGCTGCGCCGGCTCACCGCGCCGACGCCGAGCGCGCAGGCCAAGGTCTATGCGCCGGACGGCACCATTATCGCGGATTCCAGGATGCACCAGGGCATCGCCGGTGCGGTCGAGGCCCAGCCGCTGCCGCCGCCAGTGCAGCCCGGCCGGGTGCTCGGCGCCATCGGCCAGTTCTACGACTGGCTGCTGTCGCTGATGCCGCATCGCGGTGGCGTGCCGGCGCTGCAAAGCGGCCCCAGCGCCGGCGGGCTCGACTGGCAGCCGAACGTCAAGGAGGAGATCCGGCTCTCGGGCTCGGATTCGTCGCGCGAGATGCCGCCCTATATCCGCCGGACTCAGGACAACCGGCTGCTGATCACGGTGGCGGAACCAGTCCAGCGCGACCGGCACACGGTTGGGATCGTGTTGCTCACCCGCCAGGCGCGCGAGATCGACAATTCGCTGCTTGCCGTACGGCTCTCGATCCTGGGCCTGTTCGGCACCGCGCTGGTCTTCAGCCTGCTGCTCTCCTGGTATCTCTCGCTCACCATCGCGCGGCCCATCCTGCGGCTCGCCCAGGCGGCGGACGCGATGCGCGAGGGTAGCGGGCGCACCGGCACCGTGCCCTCGGGCCTGCTCGCGCGCAGCGACGAGGTGGGCGAACTGGCGCATGCGCTCTCCGACTCCGCGCGCGCGCTGTGGAAGCGCATGGACGCGACCGAGCGTTTCGCCGCCGATGTCGCGCACGAGATCAAGAACCCGCTTACCTCCATCCGCAGCGCCATCGAGACGCTCACGCGCATCGAGGACACGGAGCAGCAGCGCCGCCTGCTCAGTATCATCGCCGAGGACGTGCGCCGGCTCGACCGGCTGATCTCCGACATCAGCGACGCCTCGCGCATCGACGCGGAGCTGTCGCGCGCCCCCGCGGGCTCGGTCGCCGTGCGACCCATCCTCGCGACCCTCGTGGAGCTCGACGAGGCGACGCGCCGGCCGGGCGGGCCACGGCTGGAACTGGCGGCGGGCCACGAGCCGATCGCCGTGCGTGCCATCGAGGACCGGCTGGTGCAGGTGCTGCGCAACCTGATCGGCAACGCGCAGAGCTTCTCGCCGCCGGACGGGCGCATCCGCCTGCATGTGCGCAGCGTCGGGCGCAACGCCGAGATCACCGTGGAGGATGAGGGCCCCGGCATCCCGGAGGGAAGGCTCGAGCACATCTTCGACCGTTTCTATTCCGAGCGGCCCGAGGGCGAGCGCTTCGGCCAGCATTCCGGGCTCGGCCTCTCGATCAGCCGGCAGATCGTCGAGGCGCTGCACGGCACGATCGGCGCGGAAAACATCCGCGACCCCGAGGGCCACGTGCGTGGCGCGCGGTTCACCATCCGCCTGCCGCTGGCCTGAAGGACCGTTGGCCCACGCTCAGACGTCGAGGTTCGCGACCTTGAGCGCGTTGCCGACGATGAAGTCGCGCCGTGGCTCGACCACGTCGCCCATCAGCGTCGAGAACACCTGGGCGGCGTCCTCCGCGTCGCCGACGCGCACCTGCAGCTGCGTGCGCACCGCGGGGTCCAGTGTCGTCGTCCAGAGCTGCTCGGGATTCATCTCGCCGAGGCCTTTGAACCGCTGGATGGTCAAGCCGCGCCTTCCCTGTGCAAGGATGCGCTCATAGGCGGTCGCCGGCCCCGCGACGGCGACATCCTGCTGGCCGAAGCGCAACCTGGCCGGGGTCGCGAACCGCGCGGCGAGAGCCGGCGCCTGCTCGGCGAGCCAGCGCGCCTCGCTGCTGCGCAGGCTCGCGGCGTCGAGCCGGTGCTTCTCGGCAACGCCGCGCACAATGCGCGCGAAGGACAGGCCGTCACCGTCCGCCATCACCTTCCAGCCGCGCTCGTTCGGCAGCGAGATCGCATCGAGCCGGTGCGCGAAATCGCCCGCCGCCGCCTCGCGCCCCGGCGCCAGCACGCTCGCGATCGCCGCCTGCTCGACCAGCGCCAGTGGCACGGTGCCGGCCAGGCGCCTGATCCGCTCCGCCGCCTCGTGCAGCCATGCGGCGGCGGCATGCAGCTCCGCGCCCTCGCGGACCGTGCCATCGGCATAGGTCAGCGTCGTGTCGCTCAGTGCCTTCTCGAGCAGATAGGCCTCCAGCGCCGCGTCGTCCTTGAGGTATTTCTCCTCGCCGCCGCGCTTGGTGCGGTAGAGCGGCGGCTGCGCGATGTAGAGGTGGCCGGCCGCGATCAGCTCCGGCATCTGGCGGAAGAAGAAGGTCAGCAGCAGCGTGCGGATATGCGAGCCGTCCACGTCCGCGTCCGTCATGATGACGATGCGGTGGTAGCGCAGCTTGGCAAGGTCGAAACCGCCCTGTTCCGGCTCCGCGCGGCCGATGCCGGTGCCGATGGCGGTGATCAGCGTGCCGATCTCCGAGCTCGCCAGCATGCGGTCAAAGCGCGCGCGCTCCACGTTCAGGATCTTGCCCTTGAGCGGCAGGATCGCCTGGAACTTGCGGTCGCGCCCCTGCTTGGCGGAACCACCGGCGCTGTCGCCCTCGACGATAAACAGCTCGCTCTTCGCCGGGTCGCGCTCCTGGCAGTCGGCAAGCTTGCCGGGCAGCGTCGAGATGTCGAGCACGCCCTTGCGTCGCGTCAGCTCGCGCGCCTTGCGCGCCGCCTCGCGCGCGGCGGCGGCGTCCATCACCTTCTGGATCAGCGTGCGCGCCTCGCGCGGGTGCGTCTCGATCCAGTGGCCGAGCGCGTCCGCGACGGCCGCCTGCACCACCGGCTGCACCTCGGAGCTGACCAGCTTGTCCTTGGTCTGCGACGAGAATTTCGGGTCCGGCACCTTCACCGAGAGCACCGCCGTCATGCCCTCGCGCATATCCTCGCCGGAGAGCGCGAGCTGCTCCTTCTTGCCCATGCCTTCCGCGTATTTCGTCACCACGCGGGTCAGTGCCTGGCGGAAGCCGGCGAGGTGCGTGCCGCCGTCGCGCTGCGGGATGTTGTTGGTGAAGCAAAGCATCGTCTCGTGGAAACTGTCGTTCCACGTAAGTGCCAGCTCCACGCGGATGCCCTCGGATTCCGGCGCTGTGAGGCTGACCGGCGGGGTGAACAGCGCCTGCTTGCCGCGGTCGAGATATTCCACGAAGGCGACGAGGCCGCCCTCGAACAGGAAGCGGCGCGTCTCCACCGGCGCGTGGCGCTCGTCGCGCAGCAGGATCTCGAGGCCGGAGTTGAGGAAGCCCAGCTCGCGCAGTCGCCGTTCGATCACCGAAAAATCGAATTCGGTACGGCTGAACGTCGCCGCCGAGGGCTTGAACGTCACCTCCGTTCCGTTCGCGCGGTCGGCTGGCCCCTGGTCAGCAAGCGGGGCGACCGCGTCGCCGTTCTCGAAGCGGATGAACCAGGTGCGCCCGCCGCGCCAGACGCGCACGTCCATCCATTCCGACAGCGCATTGACCACGGCGGCGCCCACGCCATGCAGCCCGCCCGAAACCTTGTAGGAACTCTGGTTGAACTTGCCGCCGGCGTGCAGGCGCGTCAGCACCACCTCGGCGGCGGAAACGCCCTCCTCCGGATGGATGTCGACGGGGATGCCGCGGCCGTTGTCGCGCACCGTGACCGAGCCGTCCGCGTTCAGCACCAGCTCGACGCTGGTCGCGAAACCCGCCTGCGCCTCGTCGACCGCGTTGTCCACGATCTCGAACACCATGTGGTGCAGGCCCGAGCCGTCATCGGTGTCGCCGATGTACATGCCCGGGCGCTTGCGCACGGCGTCGAGCCCGCGCAGCACCGAGATCGAGGCCGCGTCATACGCGTCCCCGGCACCGTTCGAAGGATGGTTCGTGGGCTCGCTCGAAACCTCTCGCGCGGACTTTTCCGACATGCCCGTGCGCTCGCTCCTGTGGTTGTGTTGGGATTGTGAGAATCTAGCGCAAATCCTCGGCAATTCCAAATTTCACCCGGCGCGCGGAACGGTGGGAAACGGCGCCGGCGAAAGTCCGCCGCCGGCACACGCGAACAGCGTCGCGGCATCCGCCAGCGGCGCGAATTCGCCCGCCTCCGTGCCGGTCATCAGCGCCTGCGCGTCGAGGCCGGAAAGCGTCGCGAACAGCGCCGCGCGGCGCCCGGCGTCGAGGTGCACGAGCGGCTCGTCGAGCAGCAGCAGCGGCGCGAAGCCGCGCGCCCGCGCCACCACGGCCGCGTGGCCGAGCACGATGCCGACCAGCATCGCTTTCTGCTCGCCGGTGCTCGCCATCGCCGCGTCGAGCCCGCTCGCCGCGTCCTCGATCCCGAGGTCGGCGCGGTGGGCACCGACCGAGGCACTGCCGCTCGCGCGATCGGCCGCGCGGCCGCAGGCCAGCGCCGCGCGCAATCCTTCCTCGACGGCAAGGGCCGGTTCGCTTTCCAGCCGGCCGGCGATGGCGCAGTCGAGCACCAGCCGCACCACGGGAAACGGCGTGGCGGCGCCGGCGGCAAGCGTGGCATTGAGCTCGCGCACCAGCGCCAGGCGCCCCGCGGTGACGGCGACGGCATGGCGCGCCATCGCCTCCTCGAAGCCCGCGAGCCAGGCCGCGTCACCGCCCTCGGCGAGCACCCGCCGCCGGCTCGCCGCCGCCGTCTCCCACGCCGCGAGTGCGCGCGCATGCGCCGGCTCCACGCCCGCCGCCAGCCGGTCGAGGAAGCGCCGCCGCCCGCTCGCCGCCTCGCCGAACAGGCGGTCCATCTGCGGCGTGATCCAGACCGTGGCCACCCGTGTGGCAATCTCCGCCTGGCTGCGCGGCGCGGCGCCATCGAGGCGGAACACCCGT
>DAHUXX010000277.1 GCA_027306955.1 Acetobacteraceae bacterium
GCAGACGGCCCGCTGCCCGTGACCGGGATCGCACGCCCGGCAAGCCGGGGCTGCTCGTGATCAGGGGTGTGCCCGGCGAGACGGCACAGCCCGATGATGGTGCGGCCGACGACCTCGCGGACATCCTGAATGCCACGCAGACCGCGTTCCTGATCCTCGATCGCGGTCTGCGCCTGCTTTTTCTCGCCGGCAACGCAAGCAGGTGGTTCGCCCTCACCGCCGCGGATATCGGCCGTGGCCTCGCCGAGCTCGCGCTGCCGGTGGCCGACCCCGCGTTGGTCGAGGACGCGCGCGCGGCGCTGGCCACGTCCCGGCCGATCCGGAGCGAGATACGCACGAAGGACGGCACCTGGCTGATGCGCGTCGCAGCACCCTACCGCGCCGGCGCCGAACCCGCCGGGGGCGTGCTCGTGGCGTTCACCGACATCACGGCGCTCAAGGCAACCGATGCCGCGACCCGGCAGGCCAAACTCTACGCCGAGTCCATCATCGACGCGATCCGCGAACCACTGGTCGTGCTCGACGAGAACATGGACATCGTCTTCGCCAGCCGTTCCTTCTATCGCTTCCTCGACACCTCGCCCCGACAGGCGCTGGGCCACCGGCTCGGGGATTCCGATGGCCATCACCTCGACGTGCCGGCGCTCGCCCCCTTCATCGAGCGGCTGCGCGCCGGTGCGCGGCGGATCGACGAGCACCGGATGGAGATCGAGCTTACCCAAGGCGAGCGACACACGATGCTGCTGAGTGCCAGGGAGATCGCGGGGCTGACCGAAGGCGGGCGGAACATCCTCGTCACCATGGAGGACGTCACCCACATGGTGGAGGTCCAGCGCGCGACGGAACTGGCGCGCCAGAGGGCCGAGCAGGCCAGCCTCGCCAAGACCCGCTTCCTGGCCGCCGCGAGCCACGATCTGCGCCAGCCGCTCCAGACGCTGCGGCTGCTGCGCACCCTGCTTGCCGAGCGCGTGACGGATCCCGAGACGCGCAGGCTCGTGGACAGTTCCGGCCAGGCGCTGCGGATCGTCAGCGACATGCTGGATTCCATCCTCGACATCAACCGGCTCGATTCCGGCGTGATCCATCCGCAGATCACCGCCTTTCCGATCAACGATCTGTTTCGCCGCCTGCGTGCCGAGCTGATGCTGCAGGTGGAGGCGGCCGGGCTCGACTGGCGTGTCGTGCCCAGCAGCGCGATGGTGACGAGCGACCCGCGCCTGCTCGAACGCATGCTGCGCAATCTCCTGTCGAACGCCATCAAGTACACGCCCCGGGGCAGGATCCTCCTCGGGTGCCGCCGGCGCGGCGGGAACCTTTCGATTGAGGTCTGGGACACCGGGCCGGGCATACCGCAATCCGAGCAGCGGACGATTTTCCGCGAGTTCAACCAGGGCGCCGGCGCGTCGCGCCTCGCCCACGCACCCGGCCTCGGCCTCGGGCTTTCGATCGTCCAGCGCCTCGCGGAACGCCTGGGCCACCGGGTCGATCTCGCCTCCCGCGTCGGCCATGGCTCGGTGTTCTCGATCGAGGTGCCGCTCGCGGAACACACGGCTTCTGCCCCCGCCGCGCCGGGCCGCGGGCCGCCTCCCACGCGGCCGCTGCCGCTGCAAGGCGTCGTCCTGATCCTCGAGAACGATCCCCATGTCCGCGAGGCGCTCGCGATGTTCGCCGTCTCGCGCGGCCTCGACCCGGTGACGGCCGCGAGCGGCGAGGACGCGCTGGCGCTGATCGCGGCGCAAGACCTGGCGCCCGACATGCTGATCGTGGATCACAGCCTCTCCGGCGCGGTTGACGGGCTTGCCGCGATCCGGCGCCTGCGCGCGGCGGCGGGCCGCGACATCCCCGCCCTGGTGCTGACCGGCGATGTCTCGACCGCTTCCCTGCGCGCGATCACGGCAAGCGGCCTGCCGCACCTGGCCAAGCCGGTTTCCGCCGAAGCGCTGCGCGAGGCGCTGGAAACCCTGGCGGGAAGCCCCGCGCCGGCGACCCAGGCCGGCGGCGCCGCGCCAAGCCCGTCCGAACACGTCACGATCTTCGTCGTGGAGGACAATGCCGATTTGCGCCGGACGTTGCGGACCTTCCTCGAGGCGAAGGGTTACCGGGTCGAGGATTTTGCCACGGGCGAGGCGTTCCTCGAGGCGCTGCCGGACGCCGCCGTCGGCTGCGCCGTCCTCGATTTCAGGCTGCCAGGGATGGACGGCATCGAGGTTCTCCGCCGCCTGGCCGCGCGGGGCAGCCGCCTCTGTGCGATCATGGTCACCGGCAGCGGTGATGTCTCGACCGCGGTCGAGGCGATGAAGGCGGGGGCGGTGGATTTCGTGCAGAAGCCGGTGAGCGGCAACAAGCTCGTGGCCTCCATCGCCCGCGCGATGGAGAGCGCGGCGGATCCGCAATCACGCGAGAACGAAATGCTCGCCGCGTCGCGCGAGCTCACGCGCCTCACGCCACGCCAGCGCGAGATCCTGGATCTCGTCGTCGCCGGCCGTGCGAACAAGGAGATCGCGGTGCGGCTCGGCATCAACCAGCGCACGGTGGAGAGCCATCGCGCCGTGGTGATGAAGAAGCTGGGCGCAAGGTCGATCGCCGAGCTGATGCGGCAGGTGCTGGCGGCACGCTAGCCCGGCGCCCCGCGCGGCTTGTGCCCGCGGTCCCGCTGGCGCCGCCGGCAAGGATCGCGGAGCTTCGCGCCGGGGCGGGCAAGGGCACGCGGCGCGGCCATGGACACGCGGTCCCCGCGCGGCCATGCTGGCCCGCGGTGAAAGACCGCAAACGGGGGAACGCGAGGCATGCCCGAGGAAAACACCGATCCGCATGCGCCGGAAGCACCGCTCGCGCCGCTCGCGCCGGGACAACTCTATCGCGCCGCCGACCTCTCGGGCCTGGTGTTCGAGACCACCGCCGACCTCGCGCCGCTGCCCCGCCTGTCCAACCAGAAGCGCGCGCACGAGGCGATCGACTTCGGCGCCGGCATCACCCATCGCGGCTTCAACATCTTCGTCGTCAGCGCCAGCGGCGCGCGCGCGCTCCAGGCGGTGAAGTCGCTGCTGGAGGAGGCCGCCGCCACGCGCCCGCCGCCGCAGGACTGGGTCTATGTCAACAACTTCGCCGCCCCCCAACGGCCGCTGGCGATCGCGCTGCCCGGCCGCCGCGCCCCGGTGTTCCAGAAGGCGGTGCACGACCTCATCGAGGATCTGCGCCTGTCGCTTCCCGCTTTGTTCGAGAGCGAGGACTACCAGAAGCGCCGCCGTGCCATCGAGCAGGAGGTGCAGGCGAAGAACGAGCACGCCTTCCAGGCACTGAGCGAGAAGGCGGCGGCGAGGAACATCGCCATCCTGCGTACGCCGATGGGCTTTGGCATGGCGCCGGTGCGCCACGGCAAGGTGGTGCCGCCCGCGGACTTCAACGCCTGGCCGGAGGCGGACCAGCAGGCGACGCGCGACGCCATCGGCGAGCTCGAGAAGGAGCTGGAGGACACGCTGCGCTCCATCCCGCGCATGGAAAAGGAACAGCGCGACGCCGTGCGCGCGCTCGACCGCGAGACCGCGAGCCAGGCGGTCGCCCAGCTCTTCGTGCAGCTGCGCGCGCAGTTCGAGGGCCTGCAAGCGGTGCTTGCGCATATCGATGCCATCCGCGCCGACCTGCTGGAGAACCTGCCGCTGCTGATGTCGGCCGAGGCGGCGGAGCCCGGCGCCATGCAGGCAGCGATGCGCACCGGCGGGCCGTTCGGCCGCTACGAGGTCAACGTGGTCGTGACGCAGGTGGACCATTCCCCCGGCGCGCCGGTGGTGGAGGAGCCGCACCCGACGCTCGCGAACCTGGTCGGGCGCATCGAATACCTGCAGATCCAGGGCGCGCTCGTTACCGACTTCCGGCTGATCAAGGCCGGCGCGTTGCACCGCGCCAACGGCGGCATGCTGCTGCTCGACGTGCGCAGCCTGCTCACCGAGCCGTTCACCTGGCCCGCGCTCAAGCGCGCGCTGCGCCGGCGCGAGATCACCATCGAGGATGCCGGGCGCTTCATGGGCTTCAACATGACCGCCTCGCTGGAGCCGGACCCGATCCCGCTCGACGTGAAGGTGCTGTTGTTCGGCGACCGCCTGCTCTACCACCTGCTGAGCACGCTCGACCCGGACTTCGCCGAGGACTTCAAGGTGCTCGCCGACTTCGACGACGACACCGACCGCTCGCCCGACGGCGAGGCGATGCTCGCGCGCATGATCGGCGACATCGCGAGGGGCGAGGAGCTGCTGGCACTCGACCGCGGCGGCGTCGCGCGCATGATCGAGCACGCCTCGCGCATGGCGGAGGACGCGAACAAGGTCACGCTGCTCGCGGAGGGGCTGCACGACCTGCTCGTCGAGGCGAGCCACCTCGCCTCGACGGCCTCGCGCAAGGTGGTGACACGCGCGGACGTCGATGCCGCCGTCGCGCGGCGCATCCATCGCCTCTCGCGCGTGCGCGAGCGCAGCCAGGAGATGATCCTGCGCGACATCGCGCTGATCGAAACCAGCGGCGCGCGCGTGGGCCAGATCAACGGGCTCGCGGTGATGGGCTTCGCCGGCTACGCCTTCGGCCACCCCTCGCGCATCACCTGCCGGGTGCGGCCGGGCGGGGGCAAGATCGTCGATATCGAGCGCGAGGTGGAACTCGGCGGCAAGCTGCACAGCAAGGGCGTGCTGATCCTCTCGGGCTTTCTCGCCGGTCGTTACGCCCTCGATACGCCGATGTCGGTCTCCGCCAGCCTGGTGTTCGAGCAGTCCTACGGCGGCGTCGATGGCGACCGCGCCTCCTCGACGGAACTCTATGCGCTGCTCTCGGCACTTTCGGGGCTGCCGCTGCGCCAGGACCTCGCGGTGACGGGCTCGGTGAACCAGCACGGCACGGTGCAGGCGATCGGCGGCGTCAACGACAAGATCGAGGGATATTTCGACATCTGCTCGAGCCGCGGCCTCACCGGCGCGCAGGGCGTGCTGATCCCGGCCTCCAACGTGCAGCACCTGATGCTGCGCCAGGACGTGGTGGAGGCGTGCGGGGCGGGCAGGTTCGCGGTCTATCCGGTGCGCACGATCGACGAGGGGATCGCGCTGCTCACCGGACGGCCGGCGGGCGAGCGCGGCGCCGACGGGCTTTATCCCGCGGGCAGCGTCAACCGCGCGGTGGAGGACCGGCTGCGCCAGTTCGCCGAGGTGGCCAAGGCCGCGCACAAGGACAACTCGGGGGAGAAAAGCGGATGAGCGACAAGCCCCCGGCGGATGACGGGCGTCTGCTCCTCGGCCTCTGGCACGCGACGATGGACGCCTCGGCGATGCAGGCGGCGGCGGAGCTGGCGCGGCTGCTCAGCCTCGACCTGTACGCGCTGTTCGTCGAGGACGAGGCGCTGCTGACCATGGCCGCCCTGCCCTTCGCGCGCGAGATCCGGCTCGCGACCGGCACCTGGAGCAAGCTCAGCACCGAGGACATCGAGGCGCAGATGCACGTGGCCGCGCTGCGCGCGCAGCGCCTGGTGGACGAGGCCGCGCGCGCGACCGGCATTGCCAGCGCCTTCGAGATCGTGCGCGGCGACCCCGCCACCAGCATCGCCACCGTCTGCCGCGAGAGCGACATCCTGGTCGTTGCCGCCCACGCCGCGAGGGGGATTCCCAACGCCGGGCCGACCTTGCCGCGCGAGGCGGCCGAGGCGTCGGCGCGCACCATCCTGCTGCTGCCGGAGCGGCCGGCGCGGCGGCACGGCGGCATCGTCGCGATCCCCGCCGACGCCTCCGACCCCGCACTCGACACCGCGATCGCGCTGGCGGAGGCAACGGGGGAGGATCTCATCGTGCTGCTGGCTGCCGGCGCGGGCCCGGATGCGGCGCGCGACACCGCGGCGCGCGCGCGCGGCGGGGGGCTGGCGGCGCAGCGCATCACCACGCGCGCCGTGCGCGGCAAGGCGGCGGATGACTGGCTCGATGCCATGGCCGGGCTGCGCGAGCGGCTGATCGTCATCGGCGGCGGCTCGCCGCTCGCCGACGCGGCCCCGCGGCTTGCCGCGGCACGGCGCGTTCCGGTGTTGCTGACCCGCGTGTGATCTGGATCAAGGCCGCGCGACACCCGATCCCGCAGCCTTTCGCCGCGAGGAAACGACAGCGAAAGGAACGACGATGACGCTCACCATCCTGCAGCCGCCTGGCTGGAAGCGGCCGCGCGGCTATTCCAACGGCACCACGGGCGAGGGCCGGATGGTGTTCGTCGCGGGCCAGGTCGGCTGGGACGAACAGGAGGTTTTCGCGCCGGGCGGGCTGGTGGCGCAGGTGGCCCGCGCGCTGCGCAACATCGTCGCCATCCTGCGCGAGGCGGGCGCCGCGCCCACGGACCTCGCGCGCGTCACCTGGTACGTGAAGGACATGCCGGCGTTCCGCGCCGCGAGCGAACCGCTGGGCCAGGTGTGGCGCGAGATCATCGGCCGGCACTACCCGGCGATGACCGTGGTCGGCGTGGTGGATTTCATCGACGCCGGCGCGCTGGTCGAGATCGAGGCGACGGCGCTGGTGCCGCCCGGGCGGAGCTGACTGCGTTCAGGCGCGCGGCGGCACCAGCGGCAGCTCCAGCGCGAGCCGCCGGTGCGGGCGGAAGCCGGAACGATCGAGGAAGGAAGCGAGCGCGAACTGGTTCCACCCCACCTCGGTGCGCAGCGTCTCGACGCGCAGCGCGCCGAGGTTGATCAGCAGCTGCGAGAGCAGAGCGCGCGCGAGCCCCTTGTGCGAGCGTTGCGGATCGACACCGATCGTGTCCATCGCCGCCTCCGGCTCCGCCTGGCCGAACTCGCCGAACGCGACGCGCGCCATGACGAAGCCCGCGGGCGCCCCGTCGCGCTCCGCGACGAGCGAGACACGCACGGCGGATTCCTCCATCGCCTCGTCCATCTTGCGCGCGAAATAGGCGCCGCGGTCGCGCCCGGTGATGCGCCGGTCGATCGCCACCAGCGCCGGCAGGTCCGCGTGCGTCATGGAGCGCACCGGCACGCTGTCGCGCGCCTCGGCGTCCGCGAAGGCGTCCTCGCGCGGCACGGCGCCGAGGATGGGGCGCGCCAGCACCAGCCGCGGCGCCAGCTCGAAGCCGTTGCGCGCGAAGAAGCCGAGCAGCGCGTGCTCGCGCCAGTCCACCTCCGTCGTCAGCACCGCGGCGCCATGCGCGCGCAGGTGCTCAATGAGATGGCCGAGCAGCGCGCGGCCGACGCCGCCACCGGAAGCCGCGACGCCGATCGCGTCCAGCGCCGCCTCGCGCCGGTCGGTGCCGAACTCGCCCTCATAGACGCGCGCCAGCACGAAGCCCGCGACGCCGCCATCGCGCTCGGCGGCGAAGGCGGCGAAGGAGGCGGGCTCGCGCGCAAGCTGGGCGAGCCGGCGGGTGAAGAAGG
>DAHUXX010000294.1 GCA_027306955.1 Acetobacteraceae bacterium
GGCGGGCGAGCAGGCGACGATAGGCGAACAGCAGGGCCTCGCCGTCGATGTTCTCCTTCAGCAGCCCCTCGCGCAGCATCAGCCCCAGGTTCTTGCGCGCCCGCCGCCAGGGCGAATCGGCCGACTTGTAGATGATGTGGCGCAGGTCGTTCAGCCGGCCGGGGTTGCGCGGCTTGCCGTCCTGCACCCATTTCTCGCGCGACTGGCCGCCCTTCCAGGCCCGCGTGGTGAAGCCCAGGACTTCGGTCTTGACCGCGCAGCGTTCAAGGGTGCGGGCGAGAATATCGCCGCACATCGCCGCCACCGTGATCGGCCGCCCGCGCATCGAGCCGGAATTGTCGATCAACAGGGTCACCACGGTGTCGCGGAACTCCATCTCCTGCTCGCGCTTGTAGGAGAGCGCCTGGAGCGGGTTGACCACGACGCGCGACAGCCGGCCGGCGTCGAGCAGCCCCTCGTCGAGGTCGAATTCCCACGACCGCGTCTGCTGGGCCAGCAGCCGGCGCTGGAGCCGGTTCGCGAGCTTCGAGATCACCCCTTGCAGATGTTGCAGCTGCTGATCGAGCTGCTGGCGCAGGCGGGTGAGCTCGTCGGGATCGCAGAGATCCTCGGCCGAGATCTCCTCGTCGTACTGGCGGGTATAGGCGCGGTAGGCGGTGCCGTCGTCGGGGTTGGGGCGCTCGCGGCGCGGCTGCGGGCCGCCCGGGCGGTCGTCGCCCTCGGCGATCGCGGCTTCTTCTTCCGAGTCCTCGCCGGCGTCGTCGGCCGCCTCGCCTTCCATCTCCTCCGGCTGGGCGCCGAGGACGCTTTCCTCTTCCGAGGCGGACTGGCCTTCGCCCTGTTCGGGATTGTCCTGTTCGCCCGACTGCTCGCCGGATTCCTCGCCTTCCTGGTCCTCGCTGTCCGGTTCGGCATCCGCCTCGGCTTCGGCGAGTTCCATCGCCGCGAGCAGCTTGCGGGCGGCGCGGGTGAAGGCGCGCTGGTCGTTCTGGGTGGCCCCGAGCTCGTCGAGGGCGTCGGCCACCGGGGCGGCGAGGCTGTCGCGCCAGAGATCGAGCACGCGGCGCACCGGTTCCGGCGCCGGCTGGCCCGACATCCGCTCCCGCGCCAGCAGGGCGAGGGCGGCGGTGACCGGGAGCTGCTCCTTCCGCGTCATGCGGTCGTAGCCTTCGGTCTCGCATTCCTCGGCGAGCCTGGCGTGCAGGTTGGCGGCGACGCCGGCCATGTGGCGGGCGCCGACGGTTTCCACCCGTGCCTGTTCCAGCGCGTCGTAGACGTCGCGCGCCTCGCGGCGGTTGGGCATGCGCGCGTTGTGGACGGCGTCGTCGTGGTGGCGCAGGCGGAGCGCGATGGCGTCGGAGGCGCCGCGGAGCTTGGCCATCTCGGCCGGCGGCAGGGCGCGCGTCGGCAGCGGCAGGCGGGCACGCTTGCCGGAGACGCCGGAGGGGCCGGGCTGGAAATTGACCTGCACGTCGGGGATCTCGGCGATCGCGCGCAGCACGCCGGCGGTGGCGCGCTTGAAATCCTCGGTGCGGGCGGAGTCCTTGGTGGTGGCGCTCATCGGAAGGTTCCGGCCGAAGGGTGACGGCACTTATGCATGGGTTGCGACTTCGCGAAAGATCAGCAGCGGGGTCATGCCGAACGCATCGCCCGGACGGCCGAGCACGGCACGCACCGCGGGTGCGAGGCCGCTGACCATCGCTCCCAGCGCGCCAAGCGAAAACGGCGCGAGCCATTGCGGATCGAAGGCCCGCGTCTGGCTCGTTTGTCCCGAGGTCGTGGTATCGACCTTCGCCACATGCACGTTCAGCACGCGGCCGGAAGAACTGACCTCGCCGACCGATCGGGTCAGGCCGGTCAGATTGCCGTATTGGCTGAACTGGGACTCGAACTGAGCAAGCCGCTGCTGGTCCACGTAAAGAAAGTCATAGACGGAATTGGCCGGCTCCGGCGCGCGCGCCATTCTCCAGTTCCTTGCGTATGGCATCGATCCGGCGGCGCGCATTGGCCCGATCGCGCATGACCTCGGTGGCCAAGGCGCGCGCCAGGGCGTCCTTGTCGGCGCGCAAGGTTCTGGCCACCGCTTCCTTCAGCGAGATGTCGGCGTCCTCGTCGCGGATCGATTCGACGTCGGTCATCGTGGCCTCCACCCGCCTCGCGCGGAACTCCTATCCCACCTTCCGGGTGAACCCCCCGGTCGGGATCTCCTCGTTGAAGCAGCGCGGGTAGTATTCCGCCACCGTGGACCGCTCCGCCTCGTCGCACTTATTCAGGAAGGTCATGCGGAACGCGAAGCCCACATCGCCGAAGATGCGCGCGTTCTCGGCCCAGGTGATGACGGTGCGCGGCGACATCACGGTGGAGATGTCGCCGTTGATGAAGCCGGCCCGGGTCAGGTCGGCCAGCGCCACCATCGCCTCCACCTGCTTCTTCATCTTCGCGTCCGACGGATCGACGCCCATCTTCGCCAGCACGATCCCGGTCTCCATCGCGTGCGGCAGGTAGTTCAGGGTGGCGACGATGTTCCAGCGGTCCATCTGCCCCTGATTGATCTGCTGCGTGCCGTGATAAAGCCCCGTCGTATCCCCCAGCCCGACCGTATTGGCGGTGGAAAACAGCCGGAACGAAGGATGCGGGCGGATCACCCGG
>DAHUXX010000001.1 GCA_027306955.1 Acetobacteraceae bacterium
CGCGCGCTACCTCATCGGTCAGATCGGCCAGGCGATGCTGGCCATCCTTGGCGTCCTCGCGGCGCTGTTCGCGAGCTACAGCGCCGAGCGTTTCTTCGGCGACGCCTCGCGCGGGCTGCTGCCGCTGGCCATCGCGGCGCGGATGATCGGGCTGGAGCTGCTGATCTCGCTCGAGGTGCTGATCCCGATCTCGCTGTTTCTCGCCGTGGTGCTCGTGTTCGGCCGGCTCAACAGCGATTCCGAGGTCGTCGCCATGTACGCGCTGCGGGTGACGCCGGCGCGGGTGCGCCATGCGGTGCTGGTGCTGGCGGGCGGGCTCGCGGTGCTGGTGGCGCTGCTGTCCCTGTTCGGTCGGCCCTGGGCCTATGCGCAGATGCACGCGATCTCCCGCCACGCCCAGGGCGCGCTCAACGTCGACGCCATCCAGGCCGGCAGCTTCTACGTGGCGCGGCAGGGCAACCTTGTCATCTACCTCGACCATCGCGAGGGGGCCGCGGCGCCGGCGCGGGGCGTGTTCGTCCGCCGCCAGCAGGACGGCGTCGACGAGATCATCCGTGCCGCCGCCGGCTACCGGCTGCCGCCGGAACAGAAGGGCGGCGACCCGCGCATCCTGCTGCGCAACGCGCACGTGATCGAGCTTGGCACGGGCGCGATGATCACGGCGGGCAGCCTGACCGTCGATCCCTACCGCCATTTCCGCGGCCCGCCGCCCTATTCCCCGCTCGCCGCCAGCACCTGGCATCTCGCGCATGCCACGGCGCCCGCCGACGTCGCGGAGCTGCAATGGCGGTTCTCGACCGGCATCTCGACGGTGCTGCTGGCGCTGCTCGGCATTCCGCTCGGCCAGACCCGGCCGCGGCAGGGAAGGCATGAGAAATTCGGCGTCGCGGTGCTGATCTATGCCACCTACTACCTGGCCTCGAGCACGGCGCGCACCTGGGTGCAGCACGGCGTCGTGCCGCCCATCCCCGGCCTGTTCTGGGCGCCGGGGCTGCTGGCGCTGGCGGTGCTGGCGGCGACGCTCGGCCCCGAGCTGTGGCCGCGGCTGCGGCGGTGGGCGTGATGCGCGGCTCGCTGCGGCGCATCGCGCGTCTCGGCGCGGCGGCGATGGGGATGGCGCCGACGCTCGACCGCTACATCGCGCTGGCGGCGCTGCGCGCCTATGCGCTGGTCGCGCTCGGGCTCACCGCGCTGTTCAGCCTGCTCGCCTTCGTCGAGCAGCTGGGCCTCGTGGGGCAGGGGAGCTACCGGGTGGCGGACGCGCTGCTCGACGTGCTGCTGACCGCGCCGCTCAGGCTCGTGCGCATCACGCCGGTGGCGCTGCTGGTGGGATGCCTGCTCGCGCTCGGGGCGCTCGCGCGCAACAGCGAGCTGATTGCGCTGCGCGGCGTGGGGCTGTCCGAGGCCCGCATCATGGGCGCGGTGGCGAGGCTCGTGCTGCCGATCGCGCTGGCGCTGTTCGCGCTCACGCAACTTGTCGTGCCGAGAGCGGAACAATGGGCCGCGGCGCGGCGTGCGGCGGCACTCGCACCCGCCGCCGGCGGGCCGGGCCAGGACGGGTTCTGGGCCCATGGCGCACATAGCTACCTGCACGTGAGCCGCTTCCAGGGCCGGGCGGAGGCGATCGGCATCGAGATCTACGCCTTCGCCCCGGATGGCCGCCTGCTGCGCGCCATCGCGGCCGATCGCGCGCGGATCGGCCCCGGGAACCGCTGGGTGCTGCGCGGCGTGCGCGAGAGCGTCGTCGACGGGGCGCGGCTCGACACGCGGCGGATCGCCACGCTCGATTGGACCGCCTTCGTATCGACCGCGCGGCTGCGCCTGCTCGCGCTGCCGCTGGAGGCGATGCCGCCGGTGGCGCTGTTCCGCTATGTCCGCGAACTGAAGCGCGAGCACCAGCAGGGCCTGGCCTACGAGCTCGAACTGTGGCGGCGGATCGCGCTCCCGTTCGCGATGGTGGCGATGATCTTGGCCGCAGCGCCGTTCGTGTTCGCGCCGCCGCGCTCGCAGCACCTGGGACGGCTGATCACGGCCGGTGCCGTCATCGGCGTGGTGTTCACGCTGGCGCAGCAGATCACCGCGCATCTGGCGCTGCTGCTCGGGCTCGACCCCGCCGCCGCGGCACTCGCGCCGCCGCTGGTGCTGATGGCGCTCGCGGCGCTGGCGTTGCGCCGCCGCTTCTGGGGCTAAGGCGCGCTCACGCCGCCGCGTCCGCGAAGAAGCGTGCATGGCGGGTGCGCCGCGCGCGCAGGAGCAGCAGCAGGATGGCGGTGAAGCCGATGATGTCGGCCCAGAAATAATCCTGCGGCACGCCGGCGAGTGCCGCGAGGAAGATGGCGAGCGTGCGGTAATTGGACGACAGCACCCCCCAGCGCCGCACCGACGGCGCGAACATCTCGCGATAGCGCTGGCGCATCGCCGCCCCGCCGTCCGGCCCCGATGCCAGCGCCGCCGCGAGCCGCGCGTGGAACTCGGGGCTCGCGCCGGAGGCCGCGACCTGCAGCCGCGCATAGGCGCGCAGCAGGCCGCCGGGCAGCCCCTCGCGCGGCACTCCGGGGGGTGCGAACGACGCCGAAGCACGGCCGAGGCCCCAGAAATTGTATTCCTGCCGCTGCGCCTCATACGCCGCCGCCTGCACGGCGTGGCACAGCCCCGCCGCCACGGCGAGCACCCAGGCCCAGGCGCCGAGGCGCGACTGCAGCGCACTCGCCAGCCCCGCATAGACAACGGTGAAGGTGACGTAGTCACAGATGCCGTCGAGCACCTTGCCCATGGGCGACTGCCTGCCGGTGAGCCGCGCCAGCTGGCCGTCCGCGCCGTCGAGCACGTGCCAGGCGAGCATCAGCGCGAAACCCGCCACCACGCGCCACTTGTTCGCGTAGCCATGGTAGGCGACGCCCGCGAGCACGCCGCAGCCCATCCCCGCGAGCGAGACCGCGTTGGGGTGCACGCCGGCGCGCGCGAGCAGCGGCGTCAGCCAGGAAGCGAGCGGATGGATCAGCCAGCGGTTGGAGAACTCCTCGATCTCCGGCGCCCGGCGCGCCGGCTCCGCCGCCGCCGGCGTCGTTGCGGTTTCGTTCAGAGCCGCCCCGCGTGCAGCAGCCGCTCGGCCTTGCCGAACGCGGCCGGGTCGTCGACGTCGATCCACAGGCGCTCGCCGATGTCGAACACGCGCGCCTTGCCCTCGCGCGCCAGCACGTTCATCGCGCCGGAGATGCTGTCGTCGCCCTCCGCCTGGCTTTTCTCCAGGGCGGCGAACATCGCGGGCGTGCACAGGAACACGCCGGTGTCGAAGGCGTTGAAGTCGCGGATCACCTTGCCGATGTGCAGGATCCGCCCGTCCTCGCACTTCACGCGCGTCACGTCCTCGGGGTCGTGCAGGTCGCTGCCGGTCTTGAAGTCCACCGCCAGCGTCACCGTGTCCGGCTCGCGCGGCGCGGCGAGCAGGGCGCGGACGATGCCGGGGTCGACCAGGTGGTCGCACATGGTGAGCAGGAACGGCCCGTCCAGCACCGCCTTCGCCTTGTGCACGGAAACGCCGTTCGCCCGGTTCCACTCGTCGTTGACCACGTGCACGACGCGGACCCTCTGGCGCGCGGCGATGGCGTCGAGCGCCTGGCGCAGTTCCTCGCCGCGCCAGCCGCTGACGACGACGAACTCGTCGATGCCGGCGGCCAGCACGCGCGCGATGACGTGCTCGATGAGCGGCGCGCCCTTGATCGGGATCAGCGGCTTGAGCTCGCCCTTTTCGCGCAGCCGCGTGCCCTGACCGGCCGCGACGATCAGGCATTTCATCGCACGGCGAGCTTGATGCTGCTCGCGCGGATGAAGTTCTCCGTCATCTGAAAGGCGATGTCGTCGGTGTACTGCACCGGCGGATGCTTGCAGAAATAGGCGGCCGGGCCCTCCAGCACGCCGCCGATGCCGTTCTCGAGCGCGAGCTTGCAGCAGCGGATCATGTCGATGACCACGCCCGCGGAGTTGGGCGAGTCCTCAACCGAGAGGCGCAGCTCCAGGTCCATGGGCACGTCGCCGAACAGCAGCCCCTCCATGCGGATGAAGCAGACCTTGTTGTCGTTCTGCCAGGGCACGTAGTCGCTCGGGCCGACATGGATGTTCTCGTCCTCGATGCGCTTCTTGGCCACCGCCTGCACCGCCTCGGTCTTGGACGTCTTCTTCGACGCCAGCCGGCGCTGGTTCTTCATGTTGAGGAAGTCGGTGTTGCCACCAGTGTTGAGCTGGTAGGTGCGCAGCAGCTTCACGCCGCGCCTGGCGAACAGGTCGGTCAGCACGCGGTGGGTGATGGTCGCGCCCACCTGGCTCTTGATGTCGTCGCCCACGATCGGCAGGCCGCGCGCCTTGAAGCGGTCGGCGAAGGCTTTGTCGCTGGCGATGAACACCGGCATGTTGTTGATGAAGCCGCACCCGGCCTCGAGCGCGCATTCCGCGTAGAACCGCGCCGCCTGCTCGGAGCCCACGGGCATGTAGTTGAGAAGGATCTCTGTCCCGCTGCGCCTGAGCTCGGCCACGATCTCCGCCTTGGACTGCTCGGGCGCGTCCGAGCGGACGAAGGTGCGGTCCTCGGCATAGTCGGCCATGTGCTCGGAGATGCCGTCGAGCACCTGGCCCATCCGCACGACGACGCCCGTCTCGGGGATGTCGGGCTGAAAGACCTTGGTGCAGTTGGGCCTGGCGAAGATGGCCTGGCCGAGGTCGCGCCCGACCTTGCGCGCGTCGATGTCGAAGGCCGCGACCACGCTGATGTCGCAGGGCAGGTAGCCGCCGATCTCGCGGTGCATCAGCCCCACCACGCCGTCGCGACAGCGCTCGGGCGAGTAGTAATGGATGCCCTGGATCAGCGAACTCGCGCAATTGCCGATGCCCGCGATCGCGATGCGGATGCCGCCCTTTTCAGCCATTTTGCACCTGAATCGGGACGTTTGCCGCGCACCCGAGCCCCTGAATTGTAACGAATCTCTATGCGGCCGGGCGGTGCGCAAGGCAAGCCGGGATCCGGGCCCGGTCCCGATCCGGCGCCAGCAGGACCGTCGCAATCAACTTGACGCGGTGTCATCGCCACGTCATCAGTTTGTTCACGTGGCGCTGAGATTCCAGCAATCTTTGCCGGCCGGCATGGCGGGTTGCGGCTCGCGCTGGTACGCGGCAGGGGGGCGCCGCGCGGGTTAAACTTGCGTCTTTCGGGCCGACGGCGGGGTCAATGGAAACATCGGTCGAGCATATCCGCGAGGTCGTCTTCGACGTCCTGCGCGCCTCCCCAAACCCTCCGGCCGCGCTGTCCGACGCCACCAGCATCGTCACCGATCTCGGCCTCGATTCCGTGGCGGTGATGGATTTCGTGATGGAGATCGAGGACCGGCTGGATATCACCGTTCCCCTCGACAAGATCGCCGAGATCGAGTCGCTGGGCGACCTCGTGAACACGCTGAGCACTCTCAAGGTCGCTGCGTAAGCGCATGGCGCTGTTCGACAAGTTCACGCCGCTACGCGCGGCCTACGAGCGCCACGAGAGCGCCGGCGACAACCCGTTCAGCGTCGTTTTCGACCGCGTGCTCTCGCCCACCGAGGCGTTGATCGGCAACCGCGAGATCCTGTTGCTCGGCACCAACAACTATCTCGGCCTGACCTACGACAAGGCGGTGGTCGCGAGCGCCGTCGAGGCGCTGCAGGCGCTCGGCAGCGGCACCACCGGCTCGCGCATCGCCAACGGCAGCTACCAGGGCCACCGTGAGCTCGAGCGCGCGCTGGCGGATTTCTATGGCCGCAGGCACGCCATGGTGTTCTCCACCGGCTACCAGGCCAATCTCGGCATCCTCTCCGCCATCGCCGGCAAGCACGACCACCTGCTGCTCGATGCCGATTGTCACGCCAGCATCTACGACGGGGCGCGGCTCGGCTATGCCCAGGTGACGCGCTTCCGCCACAACGACCCCGACGACCTCAGGGCCCGGCTGCGCCGGCTCGCCGATGCGCCGGGCGACAAGATCGTCGTCGTCGAGGGCATCTACTCGATGCTGGGCGACACCGCCCCGCTCGCCGCCTTCGCCGCGGTGAAGCGGGAGTTCGGCGCCTATCTCGTGGTGGACGAGGCGCATTCGCTTGGCGTGCTCGGCGCCAGCGGGCGCGGGCTCGCGGAGGCGGCGGGGGTGGAGGCCGAGTGCGACTTCATCGTCGGGACTTTCTCCAAGAGCCTCGGCGGCGTCGGCGGCTTTTGCGTCAGCGACATGGAGGGGTTCGACATCCTGCGGGTGGTCAGCCGCCCCTACATGTTCACCGCCTCGCCGCCGCCCGCGGTCATCGCCGCGACGCTCGAGGCGCTGCACCAGCTGCGTGCCCGCCCGGCGCTGCGCCAGCGCCTCGCGGACAATGCCCGCCGGCTCTACAACGGCCTCGCCGGGCGCGGCTTCACCCTCGGACCGGAGCCGAACCCCGTTGTCTCGGCGATCATGCCAGGGCCGGAAGTCGCCTTCGCCTTCTGGTCGCGGCTGCTCGCGGCGGGGCTCTACACCAATGTCAGCCTGCCGCCGGCGACGCCGCGCGGGCTTGCGCTGCTGCGCTCCTCGGTCAGCGCCGCGCACACGCCCGAGCAGATCGACCGGGCGCTCGACATGTTCGCCGCGGTGGGCCGCGAGCTCGGGCTGATCGCGCCCGAACGGGCCAGGGCCGCGGGCTGAGCAGGCCGGCGGGGAGGGGGCAGCCCCCCGATCAGCCGCCGTAATGCTGCATCCGCACCAGGACGTGGTTGACGCCGGGATGCGCCTTGAAGCGCACCCGCCCCAGCCCCGGCGGGCCGAACACAAGCTTCGGGTTGTTGGAAAACCCGTAGCCCTCGGCTGGCAGGCCCAGCATCGTGGTCTTGAACTTGCCGCTGTTGTCGTGGTCGTGGAACAGCGCCACCGCGTAATAGCCGGGCTGGCCGAAGGCGAAGCAGGCATGCGTCACCGGCAGCGTCACCGGCAGCGCCTGGCGCGCCAGCTTGTATTTGCCGTCGAGAAAATGCTTCGCGTCGTTGGGGTAGATCGCGATGGTGATGTTGCCCCTGGTCGAGCGCGCGCCGCTGACGCTGATGTCCAGCCGCACGGGGGCGGGGTCGCCCGGCTTGCAGGCGTGCGCAGGCTCCGCCCGCGAGGCCTGGGCGAATCCGGCCAGCGTCAGGAGAAAAGCCGCCACAGGAAACCAGGCACGCGCCGTGAAGGCACGGAAAGTCACGTCCATTCGTTCGTCTCGTTCGTCTCGTTCCCGGCCGCCACCGCGCCCCCTCGCGGTGGAAGCGTCCAAGCCGTCAATG
>DAHUXX010000004.1 GCA_027306955.1 Acetobacteraceae bacterium
ATGTTCGCGACCTTCGCCCGCGTCGCCTCGCCCATGACCAGATGCAGGCCGAGCGGCGGCGGCCCGCCGACGGGCGCGCGCAGGCGGGCAAAGAATTCCACCGCGAGGTCGCGCCGGCTGCGTTCACCGGTCACCACGAACCCGCTCTCCGCCAGCCGCGCCCTGTAGCTCGCGGCGGGCTCGACGAAGCTCGTCGCCGCCGTCGTCGCCCATGGCAGCGGATAGGCGAGATCGCCCCCGCCATCCTCAAGCCCGCCGTCCCCGGCCATCACGTCGTAGATCGCGAAGAACCCGCCCGGCTTGAGCACGCGGCGCACGCCCCGGAACAACGCCGCCTTGTCCGCGATGTTCATCCCGACATGCAGCATCGTCGCCCCATCGAACGAGGCGTCGGCAAAGGGCAGTGTCATCGCGCTGCCCTCGAGGTAGCGGACATGCCCGGCGAGGCCGACACGGGCCGCGAGCATGTTCGCGACAGCAACATACTCCGCTGTCAGATCGATGCCGGTGACGTCGCACCCGTGCCGCGCGGCGAGGAAGCGCGCGGCACCGCCGAGCCCCGAGCCGATATCGAGCAGCTTCATGCCCGGCGCCAGCAGCAGCCGCGCCGCAAGCTCCTCCGTGGCGCGACGCCCGCCGATATGGAACTCGTCCACCGCCGCGAGATCGTCCACGCCGAGTCGGGCGGGATCCTTCCCCGCCGCCGCGAGGCCGGCGAGGATCGCCGCCTCCAGGCCGCCCTGTGCGTAATGCCTGGCCACGAGCCGTTCGACGTCCATGCGTCCCTCCGCGTCCTGGTTGAGGCGCGGGTTATACGCGACAAATTGCAACCGACCCGGGAATGTTTCGCGCGAGGCTGCCAGGGACAGGCGGCCGGGAGCGGTGCCGCCCCGTTGGCGCCGAACAGGAACCCGTTGGTGAACGCCGCCTCCGGCGCGGCCGCTTGCACCTGCTCCAGCGCCTCGCGCGGCGCGATCTCGCCGGCCGCGGCGCGCGCGAAGGCGCGGGCGATGGCGATGAAGTCGCCGCTGTGCGGGGACAGGCGCAGCGACGTCACGCCGGCCCCGGCGAGGCGGTCGAGATCGCCCGCAAGGTTCGCGTATTTGTGCGACAGCGTCTGGACGCCGTTGATGGCAAGGAACTCGGTGCCGTCAGCCGTGCGCACCGCGAGCCCGTCGGCATCCCGCTCGCAGACGAATTGACACGAATCCTTGCTCAGCCCGTGCACGCGCGCATGGTAGCAGCGCCCGGAAATAGCGAGCGGCATGCGGCCATAGGCCCAGATTTCCAGGCCGACGCCATGCTCGGCCGCCGAGCGCGCCAGGGTCGCGACCGACGCGAAGGGCAGTTCCGGCGGCAGGCAGAAGCGGCTGGCACCCTTGCGCGCGAGGAAGCCGAGCGTCGGCTCGTTGTAGACGTTGATCATCGGCCCAACGGCAAAGGGCGCGCCCTGCGGCAGCAGGTTCATCAGCGTCAGATCGTCGATCTCGACCTCGCGCTGGGTCTGCGCGAACAGCTCGCGTGCCGCGCGCCGCTCGCGCTCCAGGGTCACCAACGTGAGCGACGCGAGCACCACCTTCTTGCCCGCGCGCTCGAGCCGTTCGATCGCGGGCCCGAGACATTCCTCACGGAACGGTTCGCGCTTCGAGCACACGCTTTCGCCGATCACCACGCGATCGACCGGCGCCTCGTCGGCAAGGCGCGCGTAGAAATCGGCGAAGCGATCCGCCGGCCAGTTGAACAGCAGCGGCCCGACGGTCAGCCCGAACCTTCCCTGCGTCACGCGCGCCCTCCAACATGCGAGGCGGCGGTCATCGCCACGTCTTGTTGTAGGCGCCGGAGGTCGTGCGCTGCCCCTCGGTCAGGGCGCGCAGTTCGCCGGCGGGGATCGGCCGCCCCGCGGCCAGCGCATCGAGCGCGCGGCGGAAATTGCGCACCACGGTCTGCGTGTAGGCGCGGCTTCGCTGCCTGCCCTCGATCTTCAGCGCCGTGACGCCGGCCGCCGCAAGCTGCGGGATGAGGGAGGCGGCATCCAGGCTCACCGGGTCCTCGAAGACGTGGCCGCGATACTCGCCGGCCTCGAACGATCCCTTGCACAGCGTGGGGTATGGCGCCGCCTGGCCCGCCTTGACCCGGTGGATGGCGAAGCCGCCGATGCGCGAGACGAGATCGCCGCCCTCCTCGCGATACTCGACATGGCTCGCCGGCGAGCACGCGCCGTTCATGTTGGGCGACTTGCCGGTGGCGTAGGAAGAAAGCGAGCATCGCCCTTCCGCCATCACGCACAGGCCGCCGAAGATGAAGACCTCGGTCTCGATGTCGATGTCGCGGTTGATCGCGGCGATTTCCTGCACCGACAGCACGCGCGGCAACACCACGCGCCGGACGCCGAAATTGCGCGCGTAAAAGGCAATCGCGTCGGCATTGGCGGCGGCGGCCTGGACGGAGACGTGCAGGCGCAGCGCGGGATGCGTCGTCGCGGCGTAGTCCAGCAGGCCGAGATCGGCGAGGATCACCGCGTCCGCCTGCATGCCCGCCGCGTCGTCCACCGCGCGGGTCCACAGCTCGAAGGCGCCGGCGCGGGGGAAGGTGTTGACCGCGATCAGGACCTTGGCGCCGTGCCGGTGCGCGAAACCGATCGAATCCGCCATCTCCACGCGCGAGAAGTTGAGGCCGGGGAAGTTGCGCGCATTGGTCTCGTCGTTGAAGCCGCAATAGACGGCATGCGCCCCCGCCTCGACCGCGGTGCGGAACGCCGCGGGCGTTCCCGCCGGGCAGACAAGTTCGAGCGAACCGGGCGAGGTCATGCGAGGGAGCCCCCGGCGCCGCGCGTGAGCGCAACCCCGGTGAGGCCGCCGAGCAGGGCGGCGAGCCGGCGCGCCGGGGCGGTGGCCAGCACGGCCAGCGGCCCCAGCGGAGCGAAGACCTCGTCCACCAGATCGATCTCCTCGTTGTCGATGGCGTTGCGCAGCGCCAGCACTGCCTCCGTGTCGCCCTCGAGGACGAGATCGTGGGAGAAGACCAGGGCGTCGCCGTCATAGGCACCGTGCACCAGGCCGATCAGGGCGGCGAGCGGGCCGGCGACGCGCGCGTCCCACGCCCCAGCCGCCTCGCGCCGCACCGCCACCAGACGCGGCGCCTGCGGACGCGGCTCCAGCAGAAAGACGAAGGGCAGGTCGGTCGGGTCGATCACGAAGGTCTTCGACGCCTGCTCGCCCAGACGCTCGAACAGCGCGGGATGGCGACCCGCGAGGCTGCTCGCGAGGCGGCGAGCCGCAAGGTTCAGCGGCATGAGCGGCGCGGGGCGCAGCGCAGCCGCTCCCGCCCTGGGAAACCGGGGTATGGGCCGATGTTCCGACACACCGCCCTTCAATCAGCCGGCGCGCGCCCGCGCCTTGATCGAAGTCAAAGCGTTCCGCGGTGCTTCGCGCCAGGGGGCGTCATGTCCCTGCGCGAACTGCCCGTCTTCCGCGACCTGCGGGGCTTCGCCCGTTATCTCGAGGAAAGGCGGCTGCTGGCGCGCGTGACCGAGCCCGTGAGCCTGGCGCACGACATCACCGAGGTGCACCGGCGCACCCTGCTGGCGGGCGGCCCGGCGCTGTGGTTCGAGCAGGCGCAGGGCGCAAGCGGGCCGGCCGGTATGCCGGTCCTCACGAACCTGTTCGGCACCGCGGAGCGGGTCGCCGCCGGGTTCGGCGTGGGGCCGGAGCGCATCCGGGAGTTGGGCGAGGCGCTGGCCGCGATGCGCGAACCGGCGCCGGTCGACGGCCTCGCCGACGCGATGAGCCGCTGGCCGATGCTGCGCGCGGCGCTGGCGGCACACCCGCAGCGCGTCAACCACCCGCCCTGCCAGGCGCAGAGCTTCCTTGGCCGCGACGTCGACCTCGCGCGGCTGCCGGTGCAGACCTGCTGGCCCGGGGAGCCGGCGCCGCTGATCACCTGGCCGCTGGTCATCACCCGCCCGCCGGAGGGCGGCGCGGACGACACCGCGGGGATGAACCTCGGCGTCTATCGCATGCAGGTGCTGGGACGCGACCGTGTCATCATGCGCTGGCTCGCGCATCGCGGCGGTGCGGCGCACCATCGCGCCTGGGCCGCGCGTGGGCGCGACATGCCGCTCGCGGTCGCGATCGGCGCCGACCCCGCGACCATTCTCTCCGCCGTCCTGCCGCTGCCGGAGACCGTTTCGGAACTGCATTTTTCCGGCGTGCTGCGCGGCGAGCGCCCGCGCGTCGCCCCGGCGCTGACCGTGCCGCTGCTGGTTCCCGCCGACGCGGAGATCGTGCTGGAAGGTTACGCCTCGGCCACCGAAACGGCGCCGGAAGGGCCATACGGAGACCACACCGGCTATTACAACTCGGTGGAGAACTTCCCGGTGATGCGCGTCACCGCCATCACCATGCGGCGCAGCCCGGTCTACCTCACCTCCTTCACCGGCCGGCCGCCCGACGAGCCCTCGGTGATCGGCGCCGTGCTCAACGACCTGGCAT
>DAHUXX010000025.1 GCA_027306955.1 Acetobacteraceae bacterium
AGCAGCGCCTCCGTCCCGGGCCGGTTGTGGATGCCTTCCTGCGGAAACACGCAGATCTCCACATCCACCAGACGCGCGTGCGCCCGCGCGACCGCCGCCACGGCGTCGAGCCCCATGAGCCCGATGCCAGGGTCGAGCTCGACATGCGTGCGCACGCGCTGCGTCCCGTGCCCGATCGCGCGGCGCAGTGCCGCGGTCGCGCGCGCCGCGATGTCCTCCGGCGTGAACCCCGCCTTGGCCCGCGTCGTCTGCGCCACCGCTTCGGCGAGCGTGCCGTGGTGGATCGCGCAGCGGCCCATGATGCAGCATTTGTCGAGATGCAGATGCGTCTCCACCAGACCCGGCACCACCAGCATTCCCGCCGCATCGAGGCACGGCGCATCGGCCACGAGGCGGCGTTCCAGCGCCGCGATCCGCCCGGCAGCGATGCCGATGTCGAACAGCCCCTCGCGTCCCTGGAGCCTCGCGCGGGTCACGACACGGTCGAGCGTCTGGGATGGCATGCGGTCTTTCTCCTCGCTGCGGGCGTGGTAGCGTCGCGGGATGGATCAGGACATCGCGCACGAAAACCCCACGCTCGAAGCGGAATACAACAACCGGACCAAGGTGCCCGGCCACCCCGCCATCATCGCGCGCTGGCAGGCGGACGCCGCCGCTTTCCGCGCCGGCTGGACGCAGGCCGAGACCGGCATCGCCTATGGTCCCACGGAGCGCACCAGGCTCGATCTGTTCTGGCCGAACGAGCGGCGGGACGCGCGCATCGCGATGTTCGTCCATGGCGGATACTGGCAGGGGATGGACCGCGCCTTCTCCAGCCATCTCGCGCGCGGCCTGCTCGCGCATGGCGTGGCCGTGGCGATGCCGTCCTACGATCTCTGCCCGCATGTCGCGATGGAGCTCATCGTCGAGCAGTTGCGCGTCTGCGCCGGCTTTCTCGCGCGCCGCCACGGCAAGCCCGTCCTCGCCATGGGCCATTCCGCCGGCGGCCATCTCGCGGCGATGATCATGGCGGCGGACTGGGCGGAGCGCGGCATACCGGCGCACCCCGCGCCGAACGCGCTCGCGCTTTCGGGTCTGTTCGACCTGGTCCCCTTGGTGCACACTAGCATCAACCGTCCGCTGCACATGGACGAGGGTTCCGCTCGCGCCCTCTCGCCGGTGCTGCTGCCCCCACCGGGCGGGCGCATCCATGCCGTGGTCGGCGGCCGCGAGGGGCGGGAATACGAGCGACAGTCGCGCGAGATTGCCGCTGTCTGGGGCGGCACGTGGGAGGTGCTGACGGGCCACGATCATTTCACCATCGTCTCGGAACTCGCGAACCCGGAGAGTGCCGTCGTGCGCAAGGCGCTGGAACTGATGCCGCGGGAGCCGGCCTGAATGAAGGCGCTGATCGCCGGTGGCGGTGTCGGCGGGCTGGTGCTCGCCATGTCGCTTGCCGAACACGGGATCGAGTCCACTGTGTTCGAGGCGGCGGCGGAAATCCGCCCACTCGGGGTCGGCATCAACACGCTGCCGCACGCGATCCGCGAGCTGGCGGCGATGGACCTGCTGGATGCGCTGGACGCGACCGGCATCCGCACGCACGAGCTGATCTACGTCAACCGCTTCGGCCAGGAAGTGTGGCGCGAGAAGCGGGGCCTGCACGCCGGGCACTCGATGCCGCAATTCTCCATCCATCGGGGCAACCTGCATCGGGTGCTGTGGGATGCCGCAGCCGAGCGGCTGCCTGGGATGCTGCGCACCGGCCACCGCCTGGTTCGTTTCGAGCAGGATACAGACGGCGTGACCACGACCTTCGCCACGGCGTCGGGCGAGATCACGGCGCGCGGCGATGTGCTGGTGGCGGCGGACGGCATCCATTCCGCCGCACGCGCGCAACTCCACCCCGAGGATCCCGGCATACGCTGGCAGGGGATCATGATGTGGCGCGGCGCCGTCGAGTTCCCGCCCTTCCTCGACGGCGATTCCATGATCATCGCCGGCGACATGCAGGAAAAGCTGGTGCTGTACCCGATCGCGCGGTCGGAGGGGGGCCGGCGGCTGACCAACTGGGTGGTGTGTACCCGCCAGGGCACGGGCGAGTTCGCGCCGCCCAAGCAGGACTGGAGCCGGCTCGGCAGCCTCGACGATATCCTGCCCACGGTGCGCCGCTTCTCGCTGCCGCAGCTCGACGTGGAGGCGCTGGTCCGTGCGACACCGGAATATTTCGAATACCCGATGTGCGACCGTGACCCGCTGCCGTGGTGGACGCAGGGGCGTGTAACGCTGCTCGGCGACGCCGCGCACCCGATGTATCCCGTGGGCTCGAATGGCGCCTCGCAGGCGATCCTGGATGCGCGCTGCCTCGCGCCGCTGCTCGCCGCCATGCCGGCCGAACAGGCGCTCGGCGCCTATGAAGCGGAGCGCCTGCCCAAGACCGCGGAGATCGTCCACCTCAACCGCAAGGGCGGGCCGGAGCGCGTCGTGGACGTGGTGAGCGAGCGCGCGCCCAATGGTTTCGAGCGGCTGGAGGACGTCATCTCCCGCGACGAACTCGCCGCCATCGCCGGCGGCTACGCGCAGACCGCGGGCTTTGCCAAGGTGTAGCGCCTAATACGTCGCGCGCCCGCCGGAGCAGTCGAACACGGCACCGGTGGAAAAGCTTGCCTCCTCGCTGGCAAGCCAGCAGACCAGGTTCGCGACCTCGTCGGTGGTGCCGAACCGGCCCATCGGGATCTTGCTCAGCATGAAGGCAATCTGCTCCTTGCGCATCTGCGCGAAAAGCGGCGTCTCCACAGCGGCGGGGGCGACCGCGTTCACCCGGATCCCGGTGTTGGCGAGCTCCTTGCCCAGTGATTTCGTCAGCGCGATCACGGCGCCCTTGGAGGCGGAATAGGCGCAGGCATTCGGGTTGCCCTCCTTGCCGGCGATGGAGGCGATGTTGACGATGCGCCCCCAGCCGCCCTTCAGCATCGCCGGCACGACGGCGCGGTTGGTCAGGAACACGCCGTCCGCGTTCACCGCCATCACCTGCCGCCAGGCGGCGACCGGATACTCCCAGGTCGGTCCGTTCGGCCCGGTGATGCCGGCGGAGGCCACCAGGATGTCGATGCCGCCGAGTGCCGCCTCGGTCGCCGCGGTGGCGCGCGCGACCGCCGCCTCGTCCGTCACGTCCACCGCCTCCCGGTGGGCTGTCAGGCTGCGCGAAAGCGCCCCCACGTCGCGGTCCCAGAGCGCGATCGCGGCCCCGTCCGCCGCCAGCCGCGCGGCAATTACTGCTCCGATGCCCGAGGCACCGCCCGTCACCACCGCGCGCCGTCCCGCGAACCGTCCCGCCATCGCTTCCTCCTTGTCTACGGGAGGGAGCATGCCAGGAGCGCGCGCGGTTTCCTATGCCGCGAGCCGCACCGTCACGCCACTGGCGCGCGAGCGCTCGGCGGCGAAGGCCATGCGGTGGCTGTCGAGCGACTCCGCGAGCGCCGTCCGCGCCGCCTCCACCCGGCCGCTGCGCCGCCGCTCGCGAACCCGGTTGAGGAAATCCACCATCAGCCCGTCGTCGCCGCCGCCGTGATAGCCCTCCGTCACCAGCGTAAGGCGACTGGTGCGGGTATCGGCGTTGCGGAAATCGGAAACGGTGATTTCGTTGGCGTAGAAATCGCCGGTAATCTCGCCGTGGCTGCCCATCAGGTGCACGGTGCGCGTGGTCTCGCGAGTGAAGGCGCTGACATTGAGCGTGGCATCCACGCCGTTGGCGAAGCGCAGCGCCACCACCTGGTGGTCCGCGACGTCGTTGTCGCAGCGATAGACGCAGCGCCCGTACGGCCCTTCGTGCAGCGCACGCGCGAGCCCGGCGGGCGAGGTGTCGGCGCTGACCACGTTGTGCGGCCAGGCGGGGGCGGGCAGCAATGTTTCGAGATAGATGCGTTGCGCCGAATACGGGCAGGTGCGCTCCACCTGGCAACCCTCGTCGCAGCGCGCGGTCGAGCCTTCCGGCGCGTTCGCCGCGGTGAAGTGCGACAGCGCGCCGAAGGAGGTGATTTCGGCACAGGGCGCGCCCGCGAGCCAGCGCAGGATGTCGAGGTCGTGACAGGCCTTGGCCAACAGCATCGGGCTTGCCTCGTCCACGCGCCGCCAGTTGCCGCGCACGTAGGAGTGCGCGAAGTGCCAGTAGCCGATGTGCTCGGTGTGGCGAATGGTCAGCAACTGCCCGATCACGCCGCGATCCAGCAACTCGCGGATGCGCGCGAAGAAGGCGGTGTAGCGCAGCACGTGCGCGACCGTGATGTCGGCGCCCGCGGCGCCCGCGGCCGCCGCGAGGCGCTCCACCTCCTCGGCGGTCGGGCAGATCGGCTTTTCCAGCAGGATCGAGATGTCGCCCACACGATCGATCGCGGCCAGCGCCGGGGCCAGATGCGCGCGGTCCGGGGTGGCGATGATTGCCGCGTCGAACGCCGGCGCGGCATCGAGCATCGCCTGCCAGGACGGGTAAAGATGCGTGGGTGGGACGGCATGCAGATGGCCCGCCCTCACCAGCCGCTCACCAAGTGGGTCAGCAACGGCCACGATCCGTGCCAGGTCGGGCCGACGCAGCACATGCGCGCCATAGGCGCCGAGGCCGCGGCTACCCGCGCCGATCAGCGCGATGCGCACCGGATCGAGGGGGTGATCAGACATGTGCCATTTCCTGCGTCGTTACGGCGGAGCTCGCAAGGGCGCCGAGGAATTTGGCGGCATAGCTCGCGGCGCTCTGCGTCCGCACGCGGGCGAGCAGTGTCGCGTGGCGCGCAAGCCGCTCCTCCGCCGGCATCGTGAGCGCGCGGTTCAGCGCCTCCGCGATCGCTTCGGCATCAAAAGGATTGACCAACAGCGCGGAATCCAGCGTCGCGGCGGCGCCGGCGAAGCGTGATAGCACCAGCACGCCGGGGTTCTGCGGTTCCTGGGCGGCGACGAATTCCGAGGCACCGAGTCCGAATCCATCGCGCAGCGGCGTCACCACGCCCACGCGCGCCAGGCGATGGAATCCGGCGACGGTCGCGCGCGGTGTTGCCCGCGTTATGTAACGCAACGGAATCCAATCCGCCTCGCCATGCCGGCCATTAAGCTGGCCGACACGCTCGTCCATCTCCCGCCGCAGCCGGCGGTATTCCGGGACCTCCTCGCGCGAGGGCGCCGCGACCTGCAGAGAGCTGACCTGCCGCCGGTACTCCGGATGCTGGCGTAGCAGCAGGTCGAACGCGTCGACGCGATGGGGCAATCCCTTCGCATGGTCGAGCCGGTCCGCGCCGAACAGCAGCGCCGCGCCATGCAGGCTCTGGCGCAGGCGCTGCGTCGGCAAGTGTCCGGCGGCCTCGTACGCGGTTTGCGCGAAATCGTCGGGGTCGATCCCCACGGGGCAGACCAGGGTGCGCACCCACCGGCCCACGTGCATGAAGCAACCCTCGTCGTCCGCGGTCGCGTTCAGCAGGCTCGCCACGCAGGCGAGGAATCCGTCGCGGTCGCTCGCGGTCTGGAACCCCACCACGTCGGCACCGCACACGGCGGCCAGCAGCGTGCGCGCCCGCGGCACGACGGTGAAGATCGCCGGCGGTGGAAACGGCGTGTGGAAGAAGAAGCCGAGCCGCTGCCGCGCGCCGGCCTCGCGCAGTGCGTCGGGTGTGAGCATCAGGTGGTAGTCGTGCACCCACACAAGATCGTCCGCACGCAGGAGCGGCAGCACGGTGGCGGCAAAACGGCGGTTGACCGCCTCATAGGCGGCGAATTCCTCGGCGCGGAACCGCATCAGACCCAACCGGCACAGCAACAGAGGGTAGAGCGTGTTGTTGGAAAAGCCGGTGTAGTAGCCGCGATGCTCCGCCTCCGTGAGGTCGAACACCGCGCAGCTCATCCCACGCTCCGCCTGTATAGCGAGCTCCGTTCCACCGCCGATCCGTCCGCTCCAGCCGATCCAGAGCGAGCCTGGCCGCACGGCCTCCGCGAGCGCCACCGCTAGCCCACCCGCCTGTGCGCCGCGGGCGGCTTGCGGCACGCGATTGGACAGGATGACGAGGCGGGACATCGCGAGGAACCTCCTTGCGTTTCGGTCCCGGCAGGTCGCGCCGGGCGGAAGGGCCCGATGGATGCAGGCCCGACGGCAGGAAGGCACGCACACGAAACCGCGCGCGCCGCGATCGCGGCGACCTCCCCGACAATCTTGCGTGATCGCAATGATCGCGGATACGAATTGCTTAATATCGGCCATATCGCCGAATATTCAACCCTCCATCTCCGACGCGGCGACGATCAGGGCGCATCGGCGGACTATGGTACGCGGCATCCGTCATGCAAGAATGAGCGCATGTCAGGCATCGGCTCGGACTACAATCTCGTTGCCGCGGAGATCGGCCTCGCGGCGTTGCGCACGCTCGATCCCGCGCTCACGGGAACCGGCATCAGCGTGGGACAGGTCGAGGCCTCCGTTATCGTCGGTGCCACCGATTTCGAGCCGGTGCCCGGCGCGCTCGGGTTCCAGCCCGACAACGCCGGCCAATTCTTCACTTTCTACAGCGGGCACCTGCATACGACGACGCCCAACGATGGGACCGTTGGCGACAGCTCCACACACGCAACCATGGTCGGCTCCTATTTCTATGGGGCTGCGACTTTCGACGGCGCGCCGGAAGGCATTGCTCCTGGTGTTGCGCATGTCGATGCCTACTTCGCCGACGATGTCACCAGCGACGTCGCCAATCTCGCGACCGACCAGGTCGTGAACATGAGCTACGTGGACACGTCCGGCTTCAGCTTCGACACCACGCTCGATACGCTCGCCAACACCGACAATATCGTCTTCGTTGCCGCCGCCGGCAATTCCGGCACGCCACTCTCGCCCTCCACCGCCTACAACGCGATCAGTGTCGACAGCTCCACGGCACTCGACGCGATCGGCCCCGCCACCAATGGCGTGCCGAAGCCTGATATTTCCGCACCCGAGGATCTTACCAGCTTCGCCACCCCGATCGTTTCGGGCGCGGCGACCCTGCTGATTCAGGCGGCGACGGATGGGATGGGCGGCGCCGGCACCGAGGCGGACGCCGCGAATTTCCGCACCATCAAGACGCTGCTCCTCAACAGCGCCGTCAAGCCCGCCGATTATTTCACCGATGCCTATGCGCCGACCGCCGCGCACCCGCTCAATGCCCGCTACGGCGCCGGCGTCGTCAACATCCTCGACGCCGTGCTGGCGTTGGACGCGGGCGAGCATGCGGCCTCCGCCCACGCCATCGCCGCCAGCGGCACCTACGTCTTTGCCAACCCCGCCGTCCCGGCGCTCGGCGCCGAAGGCTGGAATCTCGCCACGCTCGTCGCCAGCGCCGGCAGCGACGCGATGGACATCTACGCGCTGTCCCTTGGCGCCGGGCAGTCGCTCGCCGCAACGCTCTCCTGGGCCGCCGACAACGCCAACAGTATCGATGCGATGGGACTCGCGCTTTATGCCGCGTCCGGCACGCGGCTCGCCGGCAGTGATGTCGCCGCTAGCAACGTGCAGCAGATCAATGTCGCGGACACGACGTCTGGCACCTACGATCTCGTCGTCACGCTGCACGGCGGCGCCACAACGCTCACCGATCCCTACGCCATAGCGTGGGGGCCGGAGCAGATCGCCTGTTTCGCTGGCGGCACGCGTATCCTGACGCCTTCCGGGTCGCGCGCGGTGGAGACGCTGCTCGCAGGCGAGTGCGTGGTCACCGCATCCGGCCGCATCGCGCGCCTGCTCTGGGTTGGCCACCGCCGGCTCAACCTGCGCCACCGCCTGCACGCGCGCCCCATCCGCGTGCGTGCAGGCGCCCTGGCCCACGGTGTCCCCGCGGACGATCTCCTGCTCTCGCCGGATCACGCGGTGCTCGTCGGCGGCTGCCTCGTGCCAGTGCGCCATCTCGTCAACGCCCTCAGTGTCGTCGCCGAGCGCATGGACACGGTTACCTATTTCCATCTGGAGCTCGACCGGCACGACCTGCTGCTGGCCGAGGGTGCAGCGTGTGAATCCTATCTCGACACCGGTAACCGCGCCGCCTTCGAGAACGGCCGCGACCCGCTGCTGCCGCGTCCGGACGCGCTTGCCGCCTGGCAGGGCGGCGCGTGCCTCAAGCTCGAGACCGGCGCCGACAACAGCTTCGTCCTCGCCGCCTGGCAGCAGTTGCTCACGCGTGCGGAGATGGCAGATTCCAATGAATGGGGGGTTGCCAGCGCCGCGTGACGGGCGATGCTGGAGCCGTCACGTCCGGGGATCGCCATGCCGCAGCCGCACGACTTCGCTCGCCTCACGTCCATGACCACGCCGGTCTGGTCGCGCGACGGCCGCACGCTCTTCCACCTGCGTGGCGGCGGGCTCCCGCAGGTCTGGGCGATGGACGCGAACGGCGCCAACCCGCGCCAGCTCAGCGACCATGGGGAAAAGGTCGCCTTCCTGCGCCGCGCGCCGCAGGACGACCGCCTGGTCTGGGGGATCGACGCCGGCGGCGACGAGCGCCAGCAATTCTGGCTGCTGGAGCCGGGCCGCCAGCCCCGCCCTCTGACCGAGTGCCATTCGGTGATGCACGATTTCGGCGCCTTTTCGCCGGACGGCACGCGCATCGCGTATGCCGCCAACGACCGCACCGAGTTCGTCTTCGACGTGCTGGTGATGGAGCTCGCGACCGGCGCCACCACGCGGCTGATGCGGCGCGACGAGGGGTCCTGCTCCGTCGCCGCCTGGCGGCCGGACGGTGCGGTGTTCGCCGTCGTCGAGGATCGTTCCAGCTCCGATCAGCGGCTGCACCTGCTCGACGCCACGACGGGCTCGGCGCGCGAACTGCCGCGGCGCGGTCCCACCCGCTACGCGGCGGTGCGCTGGGCGGGCGACACGTTGATGGCGATCACCGAGGCCGGCGGCGCCGATTTCCTCCGCCTCTGCGCCATTGATCCCGTGAGCGGGGAGGTGAGCGAAGTCTACGCGCCGCCGGGTCGCGAGGTCGAGGCCTGGAGCGTCTCGCCTGACTCGGCGCTGCTCGCAACCATCGAGAACGATCGCGGTTACGCGGTGCTGAAGATCGGGCCGCGCGGCGGCGAGCGTGCGGTCGCGACAGGGTTGCCGGAGGGCGGAATCGTCGCCGATCTCGCCTGGGCGCCGGATTCCTCGGGGCTCGCGATCACCGCGCAATCGCCGCTGGTTCCGCCGGGGATCTGGTATGTGGACGCGGCCTCCGCGCGTGCGCGCCTCGTCACGGCACCCGATCCGCGCGCGGATGCCGGTGTCGATCCTTCGACGTTCATTCGGCCGGAACTGGTGGGTTGGAAGGGCAGGGACGCGTTGCCGATCACGGGCTGGTTCGCCCGGCCTGCGGGCACGTCGCCCGCCGCCGGCTGGCCCGCTGTGGTGTGGGTCCATGGCGGCCCGGCTGGCCAGACCCGCGCCAATTTCCGTGCCGATGTCCAGATGCTGCTGGCGCAGGGCTTCGCCGTGATGATGCCCAACATACGCGGCAGCACCGGCTATGGCCGCGCCTTCATGGAAGCCGATGACGGTGCGAAACGACGCAACGCGCTCGACGACCTCGCCGCCGGGCATGCCTGGCTCGCCGCCCAGCCAGGCATCGATGCGTGCCGCATCGGCATCATGGGCCAGTCCTATGGCGGGTGGGTGGTGCTCGCCGCAATCGGCCTGCAGCCGCAGCTGTGGCGCACTGCCGTCGATTATTACGGCATCGCGGATTTCGCGACGTTGCTGGACCGTACAGGAGCCTACCGCCGTTCCCACCGCGCGCGCGAATACGGCTTCCCGCACGAGGAGGCGGAGCTGTTTCGCCAGATCTCGCCCATCCACCACGTGGCGAAGGTCCGCGCGCCGCTGCTCGTCCTGCACGGCGACCGCGACCCGCGTGTGCCGCAGAACGAAAGCGACCAGTACGTGACCACGATGCGGCTCGCGCAGAAGCAGGTGCACTACGAGCGCTTCACCTATGCCGGCCACGGCTTCATCCGCCCCGACCACCGCGACCGGGTTTACGATGCTGTTGCGAAACATTTTCGGGAGACATTGTGATGCGCACACACCGTCCGCTGCTGATGGGCCGCCACGGCGCGGTCGGCTCCAACCACCCGATGGCGACGCAGGCCGGGCTCGACACGCTGCGTGCCGGCGGCAACGCCGCCGATGCCGCGGTTGCCGTCGCACTCGCCCTGGGCGTCGTGGAGCCGATGATGTCGGGTCTCGGCGGCGACGGATTCTACCATGCCTGGATCGGCGGCAAGGCGGAGGTGTTCAACGGCACTGGCCCCGCGGCGGCGGCGGCGAAACCGGAGGCCTTCCCAGCGGGAATCGAGATCGAAGGCCCGCGCTCCGTCTCCGTCCCCGGCATGCTCGGCGGGATCGGCGCGCTGCACGCGGCGCACGGCCGCCTGCCCTGGGCGAAGTTGTGCGACCCGGCGATCGGGCTCGCGCGCGGCGGCTATGGGGTCACCGTCCACGGCCGCAACTTCGCCGCCGACAACGTGAAAAAACTCAGTGCCGATCCGCGGTCGGGCGCGGTCTTCGTGCTCGGGGGGAAGGCGCCGGCGCTCGGCACGATCATCGTGCAGGAAAACCTCGCCCGCACGCTCGAGATCATTGCCGCCGGGGGGGCGGAGACGTTCTATCGCGGCCGCCTCGCCAAGGCGCTCGCCGCGGGGTGTGCCGAACGCGGGGTCGCGATCACCGAGGCCGACCTCGCCGCCTTCCACCCGGAGGTGCAGGAGCCGATCGCCATCACCTATCGCGGCTTCGAGATCCGCCAGACTCCGCCCAACTCCACCGGCTTTACCATGCTCGAGATCCTCAAGATCGCCGAGCGTTTCGATCTTGCATCCATGGACGAGGCGGGACGCACCCACATCCTTGTCGAGGCCAAGAAGCTCGCCTTCCTCGACCGCGAGCGCTTCGGCGCCGACCCGCGCTTCGGCGCCATCCCGCTCGAGCGCCTGCTGTCGGACGCGCACGCCGACGCGCTCGCGGCACGCATCTCCCGCGACCGCGCCGTGGACATGGCGCAGACGGCGATGGCCGCCGACACCACCTATTTCTGCGTGGTCGACGGCGAAGGCAACGCCATCTCCGGCATCCAGAGCCTCAACTCGCTCTATGGCTCCGGCGTGACCGCGGGCGAGACCGGCGTGCTGCTCAACAACCGCATGGCCTACTGGCACCTCGCGGAGGGCCACGCCAACCGCCTCACGCCCGGCAAGCGGGTCCGCCACACCATGAACGCGCCGATGATCTTCCGTAACGGCCAGCTCTGGGCCGTGCTCGGCACGCCGGGGGCGGACAACCAGGTACAGGTGAACTCCCAGGTTGCCGTCAGCCTCATCGATCTCGGCCTCGACCCGCAGGAGGCGCTGGAACGCCCGCGCTGGACCTCGAGCCAGCCACACCAGGGCGCCAACTGGCCGCACGAGGGCGACGGCAAGCTCACCATCGAGCGCGACGTGGGCGAGGAGACGCTCGCGGCACTCACCGCGCGCGGGCACCAGCTCACGCCGGTCGGCCACCTCGAAGGACCGTGCTCGATGCAGGTGATCCGGGTTCTCGACAACGGCATCAAGATGGCGGCATCGGATCCGCGCCGTGATGGCTGGGCGGGGGCGTTCTAGGACAGACGCGGGAGGATAAGATCATGGCATTTCCGAAACGGGCTCTCGGCACCGGCGGGCCGGCGGTCACCACGGTGGGCCTCGGCTGCATGTCCTTCTCCGGCGTCTACGGCGAGGCGGACGACGCCACGTCCGAGGATCTCATCCGTCGCGCCATCGACGCCGGCTGCAACCATGTCGACAGCTCGGA
>DAHUXX010000043.1 GCA_027306955.1 Acetobacteraceae bacterium
GGGCCGCGCAGCGAGCCGCCGTGGTCCGAGCCATGCGCGAGCCAGGCCTCGCCGGTCGCCAGCGCCACCGCCGCCCCGCCGGAGGAACCGCCGCAGGTGAGCGAGGTGTTCCACGGGTTGAGCGTGCGGCCGAACACCTCGTTGAACGTGTTGCCGCCGGCGCCGAACTCCGGCGTGTTGGACTTGCCGATGACGATGCCGCCCAGCGCCTCGATCCGTTCCACCAGCGGATGCGATGCCGTGGGCACGTGGTCCGCGAACAGCGGCGAGCCATAGGTGGTGCGCACGCCCGCGACATCCACGAGGTCCTTGATCACCACCGGCAGGCCGTGCAGCGCGCCGGGATGCTCCGGCATCGGGGCGAGCCGGCGCGCCCGCTCCCGCGCGCGCTCCAGGCACAGCGTCGGTAGCGCGTTCACCGCCGGCTCGACCACGGCGATGCGCGCCGCCGCCGCGTCGATCAGTTGGAGCGGCGAGACCTCGCGCGCCCTGAGCCTGGCCACCGCCTCGACGGCACTCAGGCGGATCAGCGTGTCGCTCATCGTCTCCCTCCCGGGCTGCGCGCCGAGGCTGGACAAAGAGGCGGCCGGCCGCAAGCCGCGCGGGTTGACCCGCCCGGCGCCCCCGCACAGGCTGGCGCCCGCACGACGGAGCACAGCGCCATGCCCCACATCCGCGAAGGCCGCATGCCGTTCAAGGGCGGCGAGACCTGGTACCGCATCACCGGCGACCTCGGCGCCGCGCGCCCGCCGCTGCTGTGCCTGCATGGCGGGCCGGGTGCCCAGTCGGACTACCTCCACCCGTTCGACGCGCTGGCCGCTGGCGGGCGCGCCGTCATCCAGTACGACCAGTTCGGCTGCGGCCGCTCCACCCACCGGCCGGAGGCGCCGGCGGATTTCTGGTCGGTGCAACTCTTCGTCGAGGAGCTTGACGCGCTGATCGCGCATCTGGGCATCGGCGGCGCCTACCACGTGCTCGGCCAGTCCTGGGGCGGCATGCTCGGCGCGGAGCACGCGGTGCGCCGCCCCACGGGGCTGCGCGGCCTCGTCATCGCCAACTCGCCCGCCAGCATGGGGATCTGGGTCGCCGAGGCCAACCGCCTGCGCGCCGGCCTGCCGCCGCACGTGCAGGCGACGCTGCTGCGCCACGAGGCGGCCGGCACCACGGCGGACGCGGAATACGAGGCGGCGGTCAACGTGTTCTACGAGCGCCATCTCTGCCGCGTCGTGCCGTTTCCGCAACCATTGCGCGACAGCTTCGCCGGCATGGCCGCCGATCCCACCGTCTACCACACGATGAACGGGCCGAGCGAGTTCCACGTCGTCGGCCACATCCGCGACTGGAGCATCGAGGAACGGCTGGCGAACATCGCCGCGCGCACGCTGGTGCTTTCCGGCCAGCACGACGAGGCGACCGAGGCCTGCGTTGCCCCCTACGCCGAGCGCATCCCCGGCGCCGAATGGGTCATCATCGGCGGCGCCAGCCACTGCGCGCACCTGGAAAAGCCGGACCTGGTCATGTCGATCGTCGCTGCCTTCCTCGCCCGCGCCGACTGAGGGCCCGTCACACGCCGGCCGCGTACCCGTCGCGCTGCGGGTCCGCGCCGCCCTCCAGCACGCCGTCCCAGCCCGTGATGCCGTGCAGCGCCGCGAACGGGTAGGAGTGCGCCGAGCGGTTCACCGCGTAGCCCGCCTCGACCAGCGCCGCCTCCACGGCACGCGGGATGCGGTTGCTGATGTCGATCGCGTTGGTGGTGGCGGAAAAGCGCGGCGCCATCACCGCGTCCTGGATGCCCATGCCCCAGTCGAGCAGGTTGAGCAGCCCCTGCAGCACCGCGACGCCGATCCATGCGCCCCCCGGCGCGCCGATGGTGACCGCCGGCTGGCCGTCCTCGAACACCAGCGTCGGCGACATGCTTGAAAACCGCCGCGCGCCGGGCCCGATGGAGTTCGGCCGCCCCGGCCGCGGGTCGTACCAGTTCATCGCGCCGTTGAGCATGAACCCGGTGCCGGGCGGGATCGCGCCGGAGGGCAGGCCGAGCGTGTGCGTGAGCGAGACCACCAGCCCCTCCGCGTCCCAGCAGCAGACCTGCGTGGTGTCCTTGCTGTCGCTGGTGGCACGGTCGAGCGACGCCTTCTCGCCCCGCGCGATCGCGGCCGCGCATTCGCTGGCGTACCCGTCCGACAGCAGCCGGTCGATGGGCGCCGGCGCTTGGTCCGGGTCACCGACATGCCGCTCCTTGTCCCGCCCCGCGATCTTCATCGCCTCTGCCACGGTGCGGATGTAGCCGGGGCTGTTGTGGCCCATCGCGACCAGGTCGAAGCGTTCCAGGATGCGCAGCATCTCCAGCACCACGATGCCGCCCGCGGCCGGCGCCGGTGCCGCGATGGTGCGGCCGCGATAGGTGATGGTGAGCGGCGCGCCCCGCCGCACCCTGAACCCCGCGAGGTCGTCGAGCGACAGCAGCCCGCCGTGGCGCTTCATGTCGTCCACGATGTGATGCGCCAGCTCGCCGCTGTAGAACTCCTCCACGCCCTTGCGCGCGAGCCGTTCCAGCGTCGCCGCGAGGTTGGGGTTTTTCACCGTCCGCCCCATCGCCTTCGGCGCGTCGCCCTCCATGTAGAGCTGGCGTCCCTCCGCGGTGAGCGCGAGCTTGTCGGCCATCCGCGCGCGCCCGTAGGGGCGGTCGTCGGAGGCGAACATCGCCGCCACGTGCGGGCGCACCGCCCAGCCCTCGCGCCCGCGCCGGATCGCGGACGCGAACAGATCCGCCCAGGGCAGCCGCCCATAGCTCGCGTGTGCCGCCTCGAACACGCGCAGGATGCCGGGCGTCGTCACTGCGCCATGGCCCGTCTCGTTGACCGTGCCGCGCACCACGTAGCCGTAGCCGTCCTTGCACTCGCCTTCGAAGATGCCCTCCCACATCGTGGGCGTGGCGGCGGCCGGCACGGTGGAGAGCCCGTCGATCACCTCGCTGCGGCCGGTGCGCGTGTCGTGCACATGCAGCACGCCGAGCCCCGCGACGCCGCACATCAGCGGGTCCACCACGCCCTGCACCAGCGCGCAGGCGATGGCGGCATCGATCGCCGAGCCGCCCTCGGCCAGCACCGCGGCACCGGCCTCCACGGCGTCCGGCTGCGGGGCCACGATCATGGCGCGGTGGCGGGGGCGGCGGTCCGGCGGGCGACGCGGTTTCATGCGGGTGGCTCCTTGGGCGGTTGCCCGGAGTGTCGGGGACGCGCCGGGCGCGGGCAAGGGCACGCCGCGGGCGGGCCGCCGGCAATGGTTGCGCTGCCTCAACATCGGTCCGCGCCGGCCGCTCCGGCGGTTGCGTTATTCAGACCGCCGGTCCATCATGCAAGCCAAGCTGCGCCCACCTGCCATGGCACGGGCGTCATGGCACGGGCGGCCAGCAAAGAAGGCATATAAAGAAGATCAAGAGAGGGGGAGGATCCATCCATGCGACTGCGAACCTGGCTTTCACTCTTCGCCGCCTCGGGCCTGGCGGCCGGGCTGGGGGGCGGCGTCGCCCACGCCAGGCCCGCCTATCCCGATCACCCGGTCCATTACGTGCTGCACGTCTCGCCCGGCGGCGCCACCGACGTGATGGCGCGCAAGCTCGGCAGCGTGCTGCAGAAGGAGCTCAAGGTCCCGATCGTGATCGAGAACCGCCCGGGCGGGCGCGGTGCCGCGGAGATGGCGATCATCACCCACTCGAAGCCCGACGGCTACACGATCGGCTCCGCCACCAGCACGCATCTCGCGGAGTTCCACCAGACGTTACGTCAGTATAACATCCACAGCGTGACCTGGGTCGCGCGCCTGGTGACGGACCCCTATCTCTTCGTGGTTCCCGCCAAGAGCGACATCCATTCGATGAAGGACCTCGCCGCCGCCATCAAGGCGGATGCCGGCAAGATGGTGGTGGCCGGCTTCGTCAAGGGCTCCGGCGCCAACATCGCCTGGGAGATGTTCATGTCGGCGGCCGGGCTGCCGGCATCGGACGTCAACTGGGTGCCCTACAACAGCGTCGGCGGCGGCGTCACCGCGGTGCTCGGCGGCCATGGCGCGGCGACCGTCGCCTATTACGGCCTGGTGAAGGACCAGGTCGCGGCCGGGCATCTGCGTGTCATCGGCGTCATCGCGCCGAAGCGCCTGGCCGACCTGCCCAACGTGCCCACGGTGGAGGAGCAGGGCTACAACGTGCCCACCTTCTGGAACCAGTGGCGCGGCATCATCGCGCCGGCGAACATGCCGCCCGCGATCCTCGCCGCGCTCGACGCCGACATCAAGAAGGCGATGGAGAGCCCGGACATGCAGGCCTACGTGAAGAACAACTCGCTGCAGTACGACTACGCGGGCTCGGCGACGTTCGACACCTTCATCCAGCAGCAGGACAAGGTGACGCTCGTCTGGCTGAAGAAGCTGGGCTTCGTGAAGTAGCCATCGAAGCAGCCATATGGCGCGATGACTGGCGATCCTTCGCGGGGGGCGGGGGAGGCGGAGGTAACGGCCTCCGTCCATGGGGGCAGGGAGGCATTTCGCCTCCCTGCCTTCGCGCTTGACGCCGGTATCGGCGGTCTGATGCTGGCGATCGGGCTATGGTTCTGGTTTGGCGCCGGCTGGATCCAGTCCCAGTCGCGCGGCCTGATGAGCCCGATCGCGTTCCCCAGGGCGATCTCGGCGATGCTGGTTCTCTGCGCCGTGCTGCTGATCGCGCGCAGCCTCGCCCCCGGGCGCCTCGCCAAAGCCTCCGCCCTGGTCTCGGTGGAACGGCCATGGTTCGTGCTCGCCGCGATGGGCATGACGATCCTCTACCCGCTGCTGATGGCCAGTCTCGGCTACTACCTGGCAACCGCTCTTTGGCTGCCGCCGTTCTTCTGGATCGCTGGCTACCGCAAACCCGTCGGCGTCGCGCTGGCGACGGCGGGCTTCCTTGTCTTCACTCGCGTTATTTTCCAGCACGTGCTGGGCACGCCCATGCCATAAGCGGACGATGATCGGGCAAGGCTTTCTCCTCGCGCTGCATCACATGGAATCCTGGGACGTGCTGGCCGGCCTCATCGGCGGCACGCTCGCGGGCTATTGCATCGGCAGCATCCCGGGCCTGTCGTCGAGCATCGGCATCGCGCTCCTGATCCCGTTCACCTACGGCATGTCGCCGATCACCTCGATCGTGCTGCTGGTGACGCTGTACATGGCGACCGAATACGCCGGTGCCATTCCCGCGATCCTGATGAACACGCCAGGTGTGCCCGCGGCCGCGGTGACGGCGCTCGACGGCTACCAGATGCGCCTCAAGGGCGAGGCGGGGGCGGCGCTGACCATGTCGATCCTGAGCGCCGGCTTCGCTTCCATCACCGGCACGCTGCTGCTCATTGCCTCCTCGACCTGGATCGCCTCGGTGGCGCTGGCCTTCGGGCCGGTGAAATACTTCGCGATCGCCGTGCTCGGGCTCAGCATGGTCTCCTCGCTCTCCGGCGATTCCATGCTCAAGGGGTTCATCGGCCTGTTCTTCGGCCTCGCCGTGGCGCTGATCGGCACCGACCCGATGGACGGCGTGCCGCGCTACGTGTTCAACGACAACCTGCTGAGCGGCGTCGGCTTCCTGCCGGCGCTGATCGGCCTGTTCGCGCTTTCCAGCGTGTTCGCGCTGGTGGAGAAATCGGCCGAGATGCCGGCGCCGCTGAAAAGGCTGCCCAGCGTGTCCGGCCAGGTGGGGTTGATGCGGCCCTATATCGGCCCACTCGCGCGCAGCAGCGTGCTCGGCTTCCTCGTCAGCGTGATCCCCGGCCACGGCGCCACCATCTCCGCGTTCATCTCCTACGGTTTCCAGAAGCGGATCTCGAAACGGCCGGAGACGTTCGGCCATGGCAACCCCGAGGGGCTGATCGCCTCCGAGGCCGCCGCCAATGCCTCCGTGCCCGGAGCGCTGGCGCCGATGCTCTCGCTCGGCATTCCCGGTTCCGCCAGCACCGCGGTGCTGATCGGCGCGCTGACGCTGCATGGCGTGCAGCCGGGGCCGCTGCTGTTCACCCGCAACCCCGAGATTCCATACTCGATCTTCATCGCGCTGATCGTGACCATGCCGCTCATGGTCGCCCTCGGCCTCGCCGGCACGCGGCTATGGGTGCGCGTGACCCAGGTGCCGCGCAGCATGATCGCGGGGCTGGTGGGGGCGATGTGCCTGCTCGGCAGCTACGCCTCGCAGAACGATCTCTTCGCGGTGTGGACGACGATCTTCTTCGGCATCCTTGGCTACGTGCTGCAGAAGGCGAAGATCCACCCGGCGCCGATCGTCCTCGCCCTGGTGCTGGGCAACCTGACGGAATCGAATTTCCGCCGCTCGCTCATCACTTCGCGCGGCCACCTTTCGATCTTCGTCACGCACCCGTTCGCGTTCGCGTGTCTGCTCGTGGCGCTCGCGGTTTTCCTGGCTCCGTTCGCCCGCCGCGCGCCGGCTGCGGCTCCCGCGCCGGCACCTTCGACGCACTGACCTCACGCGGGGCCTCCTCGCCGCCGGGGGCGGGCAGCGCCGGCGCGATCGCGGCCGCGGCGTCGAGCAGCAGGCGCAACGCGGCCTTCGGTGCGTCGCCGGCGAAACGCATCGAGGGCCCCGAGACGACGAGCGCGCCGTGCAGCCGCCCCGCGGCGTCGCGCACCGGCACCGCGGCGGAGGTGGTGTGCGCCTCGCGCCCGCGCCCGATCAGGAACCCGGCCTTGCGGATTGCCGGCAGGTCCCCGTCGCCGCCATCGCCGCGGAACGCGAGCAGGACCCGGCCGACGACGCCGGAGCCAAGCGGAAAGTGCGCGCCCTCCTCCAGGTGGTGGCGCACCGTAAGCCGCGAGTTCTCGCGGAACCGGCACAGGCGTTCCTCGCCGTCGACGACGTAGAAGGAAACGCTCTCCTCCGTCGCGTCGCGCAGCCGCTGCAACTGTCGCCGCACCTGCTCCTCGAGGCGGAAGCCGCGGCGATAGGTCTGTGCCAACTGCCAGATCTTGGGCCCGAGCCGGTAGCCGCTGCCCGCCTCGCGCTCGAGGAACCCCGCGGCCTCGAGCGTCGCGCAGAGGCGCAGCGTGGTGGTCTTGTTGAGGCCGCTATGCGCCGTCAGTTCGCGCAGGCTGAATTCGGTGGTGCCGCCGAGAAAGGCGTCGAGCAGCCCCAGAGCCTTGAAGACCGTCCCCGCTGTCTGCGGCATCCCGCTCCCCTCGCCACGCCGATCCGCAACGATCGGCCATTCCGGGCGCAGTATCGGCCGCCCTTCGCCCAGCGTCGAGAGCCAAGGCGGGGCGTCCGGGTGGGCGTGGCACATATTGGACCGCCGCACCGATAAATGATATGCGGTGAAAAATCGCCGGAAGGCGCAGCGACGCGCCTGTCCGGAAGGGAAACGAGATGTCCGACACCGATCTGCTGCATCCCGAACGCGTCGTCGCAAGCCTCGAGATCAACTGGCTGAAGCTGCCGCTGCACACGCCCTACCGGCTTTCCTACCGCACCTTCATGGAGTTCGAGCCCTTCGTCGTCGCCGTGCGCGACCGCGACGGGCGCATTGGCTGGGGCGAGGGGCACGTCTCGCCGGGATCGAGCAAGGAGACGCGCGAGGGCGGTTGGGCTTTCTGCGCGGCGAAGGCGAGGAAGCTGCCTGGCCGCACCGTCGCCGAGGCGCGCGAGATGCTGCTTGCCGCGTCGCCGGCGAGCCCGGTCGCCGCCAGCGCCATGGTCACCGCGCTCGAGATGCTGGGTGAGCACCAGGCACTCGCCGCCTCCTCGCCGCTCCGCCACTCGCTGCTCACACCGTTCGAGGCTGCTACGCCCGACGAGATCGGCGCCGAGGTGGAGCGCCGGCTCGCCGAGGGCTTCACCACGTTCAAGGTCAAGGTCGGCAAGAACGTCGCCGCCGACCTCGCCCGCGTGCGCGAGATCCAGCGCGCCGCGCGCGGCCGCGTGACGTTGCGCATCGATGCCAACCGCGCCTTCAGCCGCGCCGATGCCATCGCCTTCGCGACCGGCATCGATCCCGAGGGCGTGGCGCTGTTCGAGCAGCCGTGCCCCACCGATGCCTGGGACGACAATGCCGCCGTCGCGGCGGTCTCCAACGTAGCGGTGATGCTCGACGAGCCGATCTGCTCGCTCGCCGACATCGCCCGCGCCGGCGCCATCCCCGGCGTGAAGTTCTGCAAGATCAAGCTGAAACGTTTCGTGGGGGTCGGCCGGCTGATTGAGGCGCTGGAATCGATCCGCGCGCACGGCATGGGCGCGGTGCTGGGCGACGGGCTGGGCGCCGACATCTCCGCCTGGATGGAGGCGATGGCCGGCGCCGGGCGGATCGACGGACCGGGCGAGTTCAACGGCTTCCTCAAGCTCCAGCGCAGCCTGCTTGCCAACCCGATGCAGGTGGACCGCACCGGCATGACGGTGCCGCCGGGCTTCGTGCCGGCGCCGGACCCGCGGATGCTCGCCTCGCAGGCGCTCGCGCGCCTCGCCGCATAGCCCGCCCGCCGGGGGCTCAGCGCGGGATCAGTTCGGTCTTGTACCGATCGATGAAACCGGTGAACACGCCGCCCTCGATAAAGACCGCATGGCGCATTACCTGCCGCAGGAACCCGAGATTGGACTGCACGCCCGCGATCTCGGTCGCATCCAGTGCCTCGCGCATCGCCGCCAGCGCCTCCGCGCGGCCGGTGCCATGGCAGATCACCTTGGCGATCATCGGGTCGTAGAACACGGTGATGGCGTCGCCCTCGGTGAAGCCGGTGTCGACGCGCAGGTGCGGCGCCGGATCAGGCAGGCGGAACCGTTCGAGCCGCCCGGGCGAGGGCAGGAAATTGCGCGCCGGGTTCTCGGCATAGAGCCGGCACTCGATCGCGACGCCGCTCGGCGCGATCCGCTCCTGCCCGAAACTCGCGAGGGTTCCGCGGGCAAGCTCGATCTGCATGCCAACGAGATCGACCCCGCTGGTCATCTCGGTGACCGGATGCTCCACCTGGATGCGGGTGTTCATCTCGAGGAAGTAGAAGGCGAAGCTGTCCGCGTCGACGATGAACTCGATCGTTCCCGCGCCGCTGTAACGTTGCGCCCGGCACAACCGCACCGCGGCGTCCGCCATCGCCGCGCGCACCGCTGGCGGCAGGCCCGGGGCCGGCGTCTCTTCCACCACTTTCTGGAAACGCCGCTGCAGCGAGCAGTCGCGTTCATAGAGGTGCACGGCCTCGCCGTTGCCGAAGCCGAACACCTGCACCTCGACATGCCGCGCGACCGGCACGTAGCGTTCGAGATAGATCGTGCCGTCGCCAAATGATTTTTCCGCCATGGACTGGGTGGCGCGGGCCACGTCCGCCAGCGCCTCCGGGGCGTCCACCCGCCGCATGCCGATGCCGCCGCCACCGGAAGCCGCCTTCACCAGCAGCGGAAACCCGACGTCCGCCGCCGCGGCTGCAAGCCCATCGAGGTCGCCAGCGGCAAAGCGGCGGCTGCCGGGCAGGATGGGCACGCCCGCGGCGCGCGCGGTCTCGCGGGCGCGCTCCTTGTCGCCCATCGCCGTGATGGTCTCGGGGGCGGGCCCGATCCAGGCAAGTCCTGCCGCCTGCACGCACGCGGCGAACGCGGCGTTCTCGGAGAGGAACCCGTAGCCGGGATGCACCGCGTCGGCCCCGCTCGCGGCCGCCGCTTCGAGAATCCGCTCGGCCACGAGGTAGCTTTCCCGTGCCGCGCTGGGCCCGATCGGTATCGCCTGGTCCGCCATGCGCACATGCAGCGCCGCGGCGTCGGCCTCGGAGTGAACGGCGACGGTGGCGAGGCCGAGCGCCTGGCAACTGCGGATGACGCGACACGCGATCTCGCCACGATTGGCAATCAGAACCTTTTTCACGAGGCCAGGTCTCCCATCTGCCGTGCGCACATCAGACCTCGAGCCGCGCCAGCACCGTGCCCTCGGTGACGGTGGCCCCCTCGGTGGTCAGGATCTCCTTCACCACGCCCGCCTCGGGGGCCGAGACCGGAATCTCCATCTTCATCGACTCCAGGATCAGCAGCGGCTCGTCCTCCCCCACGTGGTCGCCGGGCTTGGTGACGATCTTCCACACATTGCCCGTGATGTCGGTCTTCACGTCGATGACGGCCATGGCCGGCCTCCTTTTTTCACGTGTCCCGGCGGCGGGACAGTTGCATTTCCAGATGGCGAACCACGGCCAGCGCGTCGGCCGCGGGCGCGATCTCGTCATAGGCCGGGATCCCGGCTGCGAGCGCGCGTTCGCGATAGGCCCGCTTGCGGTCGTCGAGCTCGCCCGAGCCGTCCGAGCGCAGTACCACGGCGAAATGTGCCTGGCCCGGATACCGTTGCCGTATCGTTACGGCGGCCTGGAACAGGTTATCGATCGGGTCGACGCCGCCACGCCCGCTGAAGGCCGCGAGGTTGAGGTGCATCACCACCGCGTCCACCGCGGCGCGGCGATAGACGAGGTCGAGGATCTCGTTGGCGATCCGCCCCTCCTGCTCCTGCAGCGTGCGTACCGGTGCGTCGATCGGGTTGGCGACACTGGTCCCAGGCGGGAGCTTCAGCGCCTCCAGCGCCGCGCGCGCCTCCGGCCCGAACGGCGCCACGCGCAACCCCTTGGCGGCGAAATAATCGGTGCCCAGAACCGAGGTGCCGCCGCCGTTGCCGAACAGCACCACGTCCAGCGTCGGCCGCTCCGGTCGCAGTTCGAAGTATTGCAGCGCGAGCAGGGAGTCGATGAACTCATCGACCGTGTCCACCAGCGCGCACCCCGTCTGTTGCGCCAGCGCTCCCCACAGGCGCTCGCTGCCGGCCAGCGCGCCGGTATGCGAGGCCGCGGCCGCCCTCCCGTGCTCGGAGCGCCCGCCGCGCAGGATCACCACCGGCTTCGTCGCCTCCCTGCCGCGCAGCAGCTCGAAAAAGGCGCGCCCGTCCTTGATGTCCTCGATATACATGCCGATGACGCGCGTGGCGGGATCGGCGAAGTAGAAGCGCAGCAGGTCGATCGGCGTGACATCGGCGCTGTTGCCGATGGTCACCAGGCCGCTGAAGCGCAGGCCGCGCCACTGACCCCGCTTGATGATATCGGTGCCCAGCCCGCCGCTTTGCGAAACAATTCCGACGCTGCCCGGTTCCCGCGGCGCGTCAACCGGAAACGTGACCCCGCCGCGCGGCGAGTAAAGGCCGAGGCAGTTGGGCCCGAGCACCCGAACGCCGCCACGCCGCGCCGCCTCGATGAGACGCGTCTGCAACGCCTCCCCGCCCTCGGTCTCGGCGAATCCGCTCGAGATCACCTGCGCGAATTTCAGTCGCCCTCCCGCCTGCTCCAGCACGCCCGGGATATTCGAGGCACCGATCGCGACATAGGCGTAGTCCACCACCTCTGGCACCTGCGCGAGGTCGGGGCAGGCGCGCAGCCCCTCGATCTCGGCCGCGCTGGGATGGATCGGATAGATCGTACCGGGATAACCGAAATCGCGCAGTCGGCGGATGAAGGTGTTGGCGATGGTGACCGCGGAGCCCGAGGCGCCATAGACCGCGATGCTGCACGGCGCGAACAGCGGATCGAGCCAGCCGGGCGGGTTAGGGCGCGCGGGCTCGGCGGCCGGCGCGGGTGGCGCGAGGATGAAGCGCGCGTCCACCGCCGTGAGCCCGTCCCCGCGCGCGATCACCGGATTGACGTCGATCTCGGCGATCGCGGGATGGCGCAGCATCAGCCCGTCCTCGCCGCCGATCGTGAGCAGCGCGCGCACCACCGAGGCGTGGTCCACCTTGGCGCGTCCGCGCGCGCCGTCCAGCAGGCGTGCGCCGCGCAGCGAGGCCAGCATCTCCTGCGCGTCGCTCGCGGTGATCGGGCAGACGCGGAAGGCGATATCCTCGAGAATTTCGACAAACACGCCGCCGAGCCCGACCATGATCGCCGGCCCGAATTGCGGGTCGCGCAGCGCGCCGATCACCAGTTCCGTGCCAGGTGCGGCCATCTCCTCGACCAGGAACCCGTCGATGCGCGCGGTGGAAATTGCCGGCAGCGCCGCCATGGAAGCGATCGCCTCGCGCACGCAAGCCGCGTCCGCGAGCCCGAGCCGCACGCCGCCGCTGTCGCTCTTGTGCAGGATCTCGGGCGAAACGACCTTGACCGCGAAGGGCCCGGCGAGGCCCGCCAGCGCCGCCGCGAAATCCTCGCCCGCGCGCACCATGACGGAGCGCGGCACGGCAATGCCGCTTGCAGCCAGGATTCGCTTGCCTTCCACCTCGGCCAGCGCGCTCCGTCCGCGGGCGAGCGCGCCGGTGATGATCTCGTCCACCGTCGACATGCGCCTACATGCTCGTCGGCCAGTTGCGCATCAGGTGCTCGCCGATGCCGCCGCTGCGCCGCAGCCGGTAGACGTCGAGCATGCGGATCAGGTAGTCGCGCGTCTCCTGCGGTTTGATGACGTTCTGCACCGAATAGATCGTCGCCATGTCCCAGATCTCGGTGTCCTTGCCGATTTCCGCGAACGCCTCCTCGAAGCCCTCGTCGCCGGGCTTGAGTCCATGCACGATGGTGGTGGCGAAGGTCGGGTCCATGAAGCTGACTTCCGCCGTTGGCCAGGCGATCATTTCCTCGTTGTGCCGCCCGCCGCCCATTGCCACATAGGCGCGCCCATAGGCCTTGCGCGCGATCACGGTGATGGAGGGAACCGTCACGAACGACGTGCAGTTCATGAAGTTCATAATGTGCCCCGGCGCGCCCTTGCGCTCCGCGTCCGTGCCGACGACGAAGCCCGGCGTATCCACCAAGCGGACGATGGGGATGTTGAAGCTGTCGCACATCACCTGGAAGTCGACGATCTTGCGCACCGCCTCCACCGAGAGCGCGCCGCCGGCGACGTTCGGGTTGTTGGCGATCACGCCGACCGAGCGCCCGCCAAGGCGCGCCAGCGCCACCACGGCCGAGCGGCCGAACCGCGCCTTGAGCTCGAACACGCTGCCCCGGTCGAAGATCACCGCGATGATCTTGCGCATGTCATAGACCTGTGTGCGCTTCGCCGGCAGGACCTCGAGGATCGCGTTCTGGTCCTGCACCGCGTCCTCGGCCACGGCACACTCCGGCGGCGGCGCGCCGTTATGGCTCGGCATGTAGCTGAGGAAGCGGCGGACCTCCGCCATCGCTTCCTCGTCGCTGTCGACGAAACGGTCGATCAGCCCGGTCAGCTCCGCGTGCACACGCCAGCCGCCGAGCTCCTCGAGATCCACCTTCTCGCCGATCGCCATCGAAACGAGCCGCGGGCTGGAGACGGCCATCACCGAGCCCTTGCGCATCACCGCGAAGTCCGAGCAGCAGCACAGCCAGGCGGAGGAGCCGAAGGAGGTGTCGAGCGCCGCCGAGGCCCAGGGCGTGTCGCGCGCGCGGCGGAACTGCGTCGGGTCGTTGCCCAGCATCGTGCCCATGCCGCGCGAGCCCATCGCGTCCGGCAGCCGCGCACCGGTGGACTCGCCGATATGCACGAAGGCCATCCCCTTCTCGGTCGCGGTGCGGCGCAGATGCGCGAGCTTGCGGCCGTTGGTGGCCCCCGTCGAGGCGCCCTTCACGGTGAAGTCGTTGACGCAGACCGCGACGTCGCGCCCGTCGATTTTCGCGAACCCACATACCTTGCCGTCGCGCGGCGTCGCCGCCTCGTCCGCCTTGAGCGAGGAGGCGCCGAGCAGCCCGGTCTCGATGAAGCTGCCGGGATCGACCAGGAAGCCGAGCCGCTCGATGGCGTTCGTGCCCCCGCGCTTGCGCCGGCTCTCCAGCTTCTCCGGCCCGCCCATCCTGGCGGCCCTGGCGCGGCGCGCGTCGACGTCCTGCAGCAGCTTCTCGTCCATCATTCGCGTCTCGTCCCCGGGTGGCCGCGGCCGCAAGCGGGCCAGCGGATGGCATGTTGCTGCAGGCTAGGGACTGATCCCGGCGCTGACAACCCCGTTTTGAACCAATGGTTCGAAGAATGGACCAACATGGCGAGGCCGCTGCCTGATCTGGATCATCGACCCAGGCTGCCCCATGTGCCCTGTTGGCGCCGATGCGCGGGATTGGAGGGCAGGATGCGGGAAACCAATTGTCGCAACCATCGCGACCCGGGCCTGGTGGTGTCGCCATGACAGCCCCCGACATGGCCGGTCCCGGCAAGACGGCGATCACCCTCGCCGTCAACGGCACCAGTCGCCAGCTGGAGCTGGAGCCGCGCACCACCCTCGCCGAGGCGCTGCGCAACGCGCTCGGCCTTACCGGGACCAAGATCGCCTGCGACCGCGGCGCCTGTTCCGCCTGCACCGTCTGGCTCAACGGCCAGCCCGTGCTCTCCTGCATGGCGCTTGCGATCGACGCGGCGGGGCAGGAAATCACCACCATCGAGGGTCTCGCCCAGGGCGACGTCCTGCACCCGGTCCAGGAGGCTTTCATCGAGCACGACGCCATGCAGTGCGGCTTCTGCACCCCCGGCATGGTGATGAGCTGTGCGGCCCTGCTGGAGCGCGACCCGCACCCGGATGCCGCGGCGGTGCGCGATGCCATCGCCGGCCATTACTGCCGCTGCGGCACCTACCCGCACGTCGTTGCGGCCACCCTCGCCGCCGCGGAGCGCAAGCCATGACCGCGACCCGCACGGTAACCTTCCCCGCCGGCATCGTGGAGGCGGGGCTGGGCACGGTCACGCGCGAGATCCCGGCGAGCGAGCCGCCACCCTGGCCGCCCAACGCGGAGCTGACCTGGATCGGCAAGGACGTGCCGCGGCTGAACGGCCGCGAAAAGGTGACCGGCGCCACGCGCTACACGGTCGATATCCGTCTGCCCGGCATGCTGCACGCGCGCTTCCTGCGCTCGCCGCTGCCAAGCGCCGAACTGCGCAAGCTCGACACCAGTGCTGCGGCCGCGCTCGCCGGCGTGCGCGCCGTCGTCGTCCTCGCGCGGTCTGGCGACAGGTTGCGCTACGCCGGCCAGCCCGTTGCCGCCGTCGCCGCCGTCTCGCCCGGGGTCGCGGGGGAGGCGCTGGCCGCGATCGACGCCGAGTTTCGCCCACTGCCCTTCGTCGTCGACATGGACGAGGCGCGCGCGCCGGACGCCCCGCTGGTCTATGACGAGGCCTCGGTGCCCAAGGGCAATCCCTCGGGCTTCCCCGCCGCCCCCGGTCTGCCGGTCGTGGGCAATGTGCGCGGCCCCGCCGTGGTGCGGCGCGGCGACCCGGCGCAGGGCTTTGCCGCCGCGGATATCGTCGTGGAGGGCGAGTACCGCACCCAGGTCCAGACGCATTCCTGCCTCGAGCCGCACGCCATCGTCGCCGATTGGCGCGCGGACGGGCTCACCGTCTACATGTCCACGCAATTCACCTCCGGCGTGCGGCAGGAACTCGCGGCGCTGTTCGGCCTGCCGCTCAACCGCGTGCGGGTCGTGGTGGACGGCATGGGCGGCGGCTTCGGCTCCAAGTCCCAGCTCGGCGTCTATGGCCGGACCGCGGTGGAACTCTCGCGCCTGGCCGGCTTGCCGGTCCGCCTCGCGCTCAACCGCCACGAGGAGCAGACCGACGCCGGCAACCGCCCCGGCACGTCCCAGCGCGTGCGCCTTGGCGCCAAGCGCGACGGCACGCTCACGGCACTCGCGATCGAGAGCCACGGAACCGCGGGCGTCGCGCTCGGCGCCGGCATCGGCTTCTTCGCCGAGCGCATCTACACCTGCCCGAACTTCGAGACCCTGCAGCACGACGTGTTCGTCAACGCCGGCCCGGGCTGCGCCATGCGCGGCCCCGGCAACACGCCCGGCGCCCATGGGCTGGAACAGGCGATCGATACGCTCGCTGAACGGCTCGGGCTCGACCCGCTGGCGCTGCGCGACCGCATCGACCCGAGCAAGGCACGCCGCGAGGAACGGCGGATCGGCGCCGAGCGTATCGGCTGGAGCCGCCGCCACGCTCCTGGTGCCGACCCGGGGCCGGTCAAGCGCGGGCTGGGCGTCGCGCAGTCGTTATGGATGAGCAACGTCCAGACCAACGTCGCCTGCGAGGTGCGCGTGCTTCGCGACGGCTCGGTCGAGGCGCTGTCGAGCGTGCAGGATATCGGCACCGGCATCGGCACCGTGATGGCGCAGGTCGTGGCCGAGGTGCTGGGCCTGCGGCCGGCTGAGATCACGGTGCGCATCGGCGACACCGAGTTTCCTCCCGGCGGCCCCTCCTACGGCAGCCGCACCACGGCCTCAATCACGCCGCCGCTGCGCACAGCGGCCACGCGCGTGCTCGCCGAACTTGGGCGCGAGGCCGCGCGCATGCTCAACGCCGCGCCTGAGGAGCTGGAGGCGCGCGACGGACGGCTCCGGGTGAAGAGCGATCCCGCTCGCTCCCTCGCTTTCCGCGATGCCGCCGCCCTGCTGCGCACGGATCGTATCAGCGCCGTCGAATCCCGTGCCGACGACTACCCCGGCTTCCGCCGACGGATGCCGGACGCGGCCATGGCGCTCGAGGACCTCGGCGGGGTGCAGTTCGCCGAGGTCGCGGTGGATACCGAGACCGGCGCCATCCACGTCGAGCGTGTCGTCGCGGTGCACGATTGCGGCCGGCCGATGAACCGGCTGCTGCTGGAAAGCCAGGTGCAGGGCGGCGTGCTGATGGGCGTCTCCTACGCACTGCTGGAACGCCGCGTGATGGACCGCCGCACCGGCCTGATGGTCAATGCGGACCTGGAACATTACAAGCTTGCGGGCGCGCATGACACGCCGGAGATCGAGGTGGTGATCCTGGAAAATCTGCAGGGCAGCAGCGCCACTGACGCCTACGGCATCGCGGAGCCCGCCAACATCGCGACCGCGCCCGCGATCGCGAACGCCGTCTACAACGCGATCGGCGTGCGCCTCGCCTCGCTGCCGATGACACCGGACGCGGTGCTCGCGGCACTTGGCAAGACAGGGCGGAGCTGAGGCCATGAACCGGTTCGCCTACGCCAACCCCGCGACACTCGCCGAGGCCGCCGCCACGACCGGCCTGGTCGCGCAGGCCATGGTCACGCTGGACGAGGGCGCCGTGCTCAAGGCCGGCGGCATTGACTTGCTCGACCTGCTGAAATCGGAACTGCTGACGCCCTCCGTCGTCGTCAACCTGCGCGCCATCAAGGGCCTTGACGTCATCGCGCAGGACGCGACGGGCAACCTCTCCATCGGCGCCATGGCGACGCTCGCCGAGGTTGCCGCGCATCCGCTGGTCCGCGCTTCCTACCCCGCCCTCGCGACCGCCATCGCCGGCGCCGCGGGCCCGCAGTTGCGCAACGTCGCGACCATCGGCGGCAACCTGCTGCAACGCCCGCATTGCTGGTACCTGCGCTCACCCGCCCATCATTGCCTGCGCAAGGGCGGCGGCCATTGCTTCGCCATCCGCGGCGAGAACCAGTACCACGCGATCTTCGACAACCACGCCTGCGCCATCGTGCATCCCTCGACCGCCGCGACGGCACTCGTCGCGCTCAAGGCGGAGGTCGAGCTCCACGAGGCGCAGGGCGCCGTGCGCCGCCTGCCACTCGAGGATTTCTTCGTCGGCCCCGATGATGACATCCAGCGGGAAAATGCGCTGCGCCCGCGCGAGGTGCTGACGGCGATCCGCCTCCGCAAGCCCCCGGCCAGCACGCGCATGGCGCATCTGCGCCAGGGGGAGAAGGCTGGCTTCGACTGGCCGCTCGCCGACGTCGCGGTGGTGCTCACGCTCGATCTGGAGGGCATCTGCCGCGAAGTCTGCGTTGTGCTGGGCGCCGCCGCGCCCGTGCCCCACCGCGCCCGCGCCGCCGAGCAGGCGCTGCTAGGCCAGCGCCTCGACGACGCCACGGCCAGCGACGCCGCCAGGGCCGCGCTGCGTGGCGCCACGCCCCTCAGCCACAACGACTACAAGCTGGCGCTTTTCGAAACCCTGGTGCGCCGCGCTATCCTCGCGACCCTGGCCTAAACCCGCCGGCGCCGCACGTCGCGCAGGATCTCGCGCGCCGCGTTGTACCCCGGCGCGCCGGTGACGCCGCCGCCCGGATGCGTGCCGGACCCGCACATGTAAAGTCCCGGCAGCGGGCCGCGGTAATCCGCATGCCCCAGCACCGGCCGTGCCGAGAAAATCTGATCGAGCGCGAGGACACCGTGCATGATGTCGCCGCCCACGAGACCGAACGTTCGTTCCAGATCCAGAGGCGAATAAGCGACGCGCCCCAGCACGGAGTCCTTGAACCCAGGCGCCGCGCGCTCGACCGTTTCGATCATGAGGTCGGCGACCTCGTCACGATGCTCGTCCCAGCTGCGTCCGTCCGGCAGTTCCGGCGCCACGTGCTGGCAGAACAGGCTCGCGACGTGGCGGCCTTCCGGTGCGAGCGTGCTATCGAGTGTGGACGGGATCAGCATTTCCACGATCGGCTCGCGTGACCAGCCGAGGCGGCGTGCATCCTGGTAGGCGCGGTCGAAATAGCCAAGCGAGGGCCCGATGATCATGCCGGCGGTGAGATGCTCGCCAGGCTCGGGCAGGCAGGTGAAGCGCGGCAGTTCCGCGAGTGCCACGTTCATGCGGAACGTGCCGGAGCCACAACGATAGCGCGCCATGCGCTCGCGGAAATCCGCCGGCAGCGCATCGGCCGCGACCAGCCGCGTGAACAGGAGCTTCGGGTTGAGGTTGGAGGCGACGGCGCGGGAACGCAGCATCCGCCCGCTTTGGCTGGCAACGCCGACGGCATGGCCGCGTTCAAGGATCACCTCGCGCGCCGCGTCGCCGAGCAGGATCTCGACACCCTTGGCCGCGCACGCCTTCGCCATCGCCTGCGTGATGGCACCCATGCCGCCGATCGCGTGCCCCCACACGCCTTTGCGCCCGTTCGTTTCGCCGAAGCAGTGATGCAGCAGCACATAGGCCGTGCCAGGCGAATACGGGCTGGCATAGGTGCCGACGATGCCGTCGAACCCCAGCACCGCCTTGATCGGATCGCTCTCGAACCAACCATCGAGCATGTCGCCCGCCGACTGGCCGAACAGCGCCAGGAGATCGCGCCGCGCCCCGACGTCGAGCCCGGCGAGGCGCCGGCCCAGCGGCAGCACACGCAGCACCTCGCGAAGCCCCGCGGCCCAGCCGCCCGGCGCCGCGTTGGGCGGCGTTTCCAGCAGCGTCTCGCGCGCCAGGTCCGCGAGCACGCCGAGGCGCGCGTCATAGGCATCGAGCCGCTCGGCATCGCGGGTCGAAAACTTCGCCACTTCCGCCTTGGTGCGCCCCGCGCCCGTTGCGAGATAGCGCCGGTCGTCCAGCGGCAGGAAATTCTGCACCTTGCGGTCCACGACCCGCAGCCCGTGCCCCGCGAGATCCATGTCCGCGATGACCGTGGGGTTGAGGAGCGAGACCGTGTAGCTCGCGGTCGAGTTGCGGAAGCCCGGGTGGAACTCCTCCGTCACCGCCGCTCCGCCCACCACGTCGCGCCGCTCCAGCACTGTCACCTTGAGCCCGGCTCGCGCCAGGTAGAAGGCGCAGACGAGGCCGTTATGCCCCGCGCCGATGACGAGGACGTCGCAGTTCAGCTCGTTCGCGCTCATCCCTTGCTCCGATTGCGCGCCGACCCAACGCCGGCGCCCACGTGCGTCCACCCCCCGGGGATTGCCGCTCACGACCCGCACCCCGGGCGGCCGACCGCTTGTCCCGCTTCATCGCCCGCGGCCTCTTTTTCACCCCTGCCGCAAAGCGATGCAACCTGACCCCGGAACTGTCGGTGATGCCGTCACCCGCGCCCGAAGCGCGGCCGCCGGCGGGCTTGCCGAAGGCGAAGGTTGACCCACATCATTGCGCGCTCCGTGGCGATCGCCGATGCATAACGCGCCCGCGCCGGAACACAGGCGCGGCCCGGGTGCGCTCGGCAACTGTGAGGGGGCGCTGATGCTGGAAGAACTTGACGTGCTGGAGGCGCGGCGCCTCGCCGACCTCGCCGAGGATGCCCAGAAGGTGCGGGGCCGTCTCCTGCAGGGCGTCCGCGCGGCGGACCTCGGGGAGCCGTCGCCCGCCCGCGGAACACATAATCCGGGCGCGACCCTGCCGCTGGAGGGCGTGCTGGCGGAGACGCCGGAATACCGCGCGCTGCGCGGAGCGGTCGAACGGCTGCCGCACGAGATACGGGCCAAGCTCTGGGTGACCACCCAAATCGGCCGGGGCGATCTGACGATCAACGACAGCGAGGGGGCGCTGGAAGCGGCGGAGTTGCTTCGCGACGAGGAGCTTCTGGCGAATATGCTGGCCGAGGCCGACCTGCACGACTGCCTGCGCAAGGGCTTGTTCGTGCTGGGCGAGACGACGCTGCCAGGCGATGGCGGATGAGCTGACGGCCGCGCCGGCCGCGGAGCCGCGCGCGACGGAGCGGAGCAATGCCTGGATCGCCGAACGGCTGCGCCAGGCGGCGAGCCTGTTGGTTGCGCAGGGCGCCAATCCGTTCCGGGTCGGCGCCTATCGTCGCGCCGCCGACACGATCGACCGCCTGGAGAAAGATCTGCGTGCGGTCGCGCAGGCGGGCGGGCAGCCGGCGCTCGACGTGATCCCCGGCATCGGCCCCTCGATCGCCGGCGCGATCATGGAGATGCTGGCGACGGGGCAATGGGGCTTTCTCAACCGGCTGAAGGGAACCGCCGACCCCGAGGCACTGTTCTGCTCCGTGCCCGGCATCGGTCCCGGCCTCGCGCACCGGCATTCAGCAGGAACTGGCCCTCGATTCGTTGGAGGCGCTGGAGCTTGCGGCGCATGACGGAAGCCTCGCGCGTGTGCCCGGCTTCGGCCCGCGGCGCGTAAGCATCGTGCGGGACGCCCTGGCCAACATGCTCAGCCGGCTTCGGCCTGCGGTAACGCGGGTCGCGGACGAGCCGTCCGTCGACGTGTTGCTGGATGTGGACCGGGAGTATCGCGACAAGGCCAACCGCGGCGTGTTGCGCAAGATCGCGCCCAGGCGCTTCAACCCTGGCGGCGAGGCCTGGTTGCCGGTGCTGCACGCCAGCCGCGGCACCTGGCAGTTCACCGCGCTGTTTTCCAACACTGCCCGCGCGCACGAGGTGCAGCGCAACCAGGATTGGGTGGTGATCTACTTTCATCACGACACGCAGCCGGAAGGCCGTCGTACCGTCGTGACGGAGACGCGGGGGCCGATGCGCGGACAGCGCGTCGTGCGCGGCCGCGAGGCGGAATGCCTGGCCGAGGTGCCATCGCCGCGTGCGAAGCCGGAGACGTCGCCTGAAGCGACGTGAGATCGCGGCCGGTTACCACCTCAGGGACAGGCGTCTGTCGCTTTCCGCCACGATGCTCGTGCCCGTCCGGCGGCACTGGCGGTCGAGACGCTTCGCCAACCAATGCGTATCTGCATCGGATGCGCGGTTCAGCCGGAACCGGCGGATCTGGAATGGAAGGACGTCGAGGGCAGCGAGCCGGCCGGTGGCCCCTTTGACGGTGACGAGATAGAGGCCGACGAGATCGCCGCGGAAATCCTCGTGGTTGCTGATCCCCTCGTAGTCGTTCAGGAAGTCGCCGGCGCCGTACAGGATGAGTCGCTCGTTGTGGACCTCCATCCCCTTGGGGTGATGCGAGGAGTGACCGAAGACGAGATCGAAACCGCCGGCATCGACGAGGGCGTGGGCGAATTTCCGCAACCGCCTCGGTATTGCGTAGCCCCAGTTGGGGCCCCAATGCAGCGAGACGATCGCGAGGTCGCCGGCGCGGCGCAAGCGGCGGACTGGTTCGCCGAGACCGGCGGCGGTCTTCT